>NZ_CAKVJB010000004.1 GCF_934754935.1 uncultured Holdemanella sp.
CTTTCCACAAGCTATTTTATTATACCACCAATGATTCATATTTTTCTATTTACCATGCATTTGCAAAAGAGGAGCTTTTCAGAAAAAGGATGGGAAATAGAAAAAGAAACCTTTGCCCAAGAAATTTATCAGAAAATCTGTTTAGATGTAGAAGAAAAAAAGGCTCGTGTCTTATTTGAGATGAAAGAAGTAAATAGACAAGTTGTCATGCGTGTTCTTGATAAAATTGCCAAAGATGGAACAGAGGAATTTCTACCTTACTTAGAAGCGTGGAAGATGTTGGAAGTAAAGAAGGTTGCTGCAAGAATTGCAGAAGTAGAAAATAAGATAAGCAAGAATTTATAGAGGTGAATATGAAAATATTAATATTTGGGATGGGTAACATTGGAAAGACAACCATTGGTGAATTGTTGGCAGAAAAGATAGGTTACGATTTTATCGATATGGATGAAAAAATCAAAGAAAAGTATGGTACGATGCTAGGATTTCAAGATGAATATAATGATCAATATGAACGTGATGAATTGCGAGCAGAAATGATTTCTTCTTGGATCAAAGAAAAGGAAAATGTTGTCATCGCATTAAGTCCTATTGCGTATTTGGATGCGTATGAAGATTTCTTTGAAGATTCAGATATTATTTGTTTCGATTTAACAGATCGAGCTGAAAATATTTTTAACCGCTTGGTATTTACCGATGATAATGATAATCTTTTGCACATTTCTCAATCGTATTTAGATAAGCATAAGGCGTATTATATGCGTGAAATACAGGCGGATCTTAATTATTTTCATACTTTATATGCATCGAAAATGGATTCGATTTCAATGGACGGTAAAAGTTTAGATGAAATTGTTGAGGATATATGCAAGAAATATAAATTAGTCTAAGATTGTGATATAATCTATGGGCAAGTAAAAACATACATGACAGGGGTGCAATTGCTGAGAAAAACCCTTATTACCTGATCTGGTTAATTCTAGCGTAGGGAGTCATATCGATTGATAGTGGCACTCTAGGGTGCCTTTTTTATTTGGAAAGGAGGCAATAATGAAGAAAAATCGTAGAATTGTCATGCCGTTGCTTGTGTTTATTCTAGTGATTGGTGGCTGGGAATTATATGTTCGTGCATTTGATATTTCACTTTACATATTGCCAAGTCCATCAAAAATTATCAGTACACTAATTGAAAATATGGATATTTTGATGCAGCATTCACTTGTTACATTGGAAGAATCTGTTTTAGGACTATTGATTAGTACTTTCTTTGCGATTGTGATTTCCATTGGTATGGATCTTTCGAAAACATTTAAGACAAGTATTTATCCATATTTGATTGTCACACAAACCGTTCCCATCATGGTTTTAGGACCATTATTTTCAATTTGGTTTGGCTTTGATTTGTTGCCCAAAGTCTTGATTGTCATATTTATGTGTTTTTTTCCTATTGCGATATCCTTTACGGATGCTTTGTCGCAAGTGAGTGAAAAAGAAATCAATCTCTTAAAGAGCTTTGGCGCCAATCTATTTCAAATCTATAAAATTGTAAAGATTCCTTCTGGTGCCATTGGCTTGTTTTCGGGATTAAAAGTAGCGGCTACCTATTGTGTGGGTGGAGCTATTGTAGGCGAATGGCTTTCAAGTAGAGCAGGACTTGGTTATTATATGCTTCGCGTGAAAAATGGGTATATGTTAGATAAAGTTTTTGCGTGTGTATTGATGATTATATTTTGGAGCATCCTATTGAATTTAGGGGTGTCTTTATTGGAAAAAATATTGTTTCCACATTTACGAAAAGGAGAAAGAAAATGAAAATTTTAAAAGCAATGTGTGCAGCTGCAGTTGCGTTAAGCTTGGTTGGTTGTGCTCAAACATCAAGTTCAGATGACAAATTGACTAAGGTTACTTTAATGTTGGATTATACTCCAAACACAAACCATACTGGTTTCTATGTGGCCAAAAATAAAGGGTATTATAAAGAAGCGGGATTAGATGTAGATATTATTGAACCAGGGGATAATGCGACAACTTCAATGGTTGCAGCTGGAAAAGCGGATTTTGGTGTTTCTTACCAAGAAGATGTTACGTATGCCTTAACTAGTGAAGATCCACTTCCTATTAAAACAATTGCGACAATTATTCAACACAATACTTCTGGATTTGTGTCTTTAAAGAGCGCAAACATCAATTCTGTAAAGGATTTTGAAGGAAAGACATATGCAGGATGGGGAGCACCAAGTGAAGAAGCTGTTATTAAAGCGGTTATGAATGAAGTGGGTGCTGATTTTAGTAAATTAAATATTGTAGGATCTGATGGATCTGGTATTGCAGGACTTAGCGATGAAGTCGGTAAAAATAAAGTGAATCTTGGATGGGAATTCTATGGTTGGGCTATTATTAAAGCTATGCAAGATGGATATGATTTAAACTATATGCCTTTAGCTGATTTAGATAGTCGATTAGATTACTATACTCCAGTTATTATCACAAACAATAAAATGATCAAGAAGAATTCGGATACAATCAAGAAATTTATGGAAGCTACTAAAAAAGGATATGAATATGCGATTGATCATCCAAATAAAGCAGCTGAAATCTTACATGATGATGCATTGACAGATACAGATTTGAAATTCCTTAAAGAAAGTCAAAAATACTTAAGTAGTCAATATGCCAAAGATGCAGATTCATGGGGTGTTATGAAAGATTCTGTATGGGATAATTATACAGATTTCATGTATGAAACTGGATTGATTGATCACAAGATCGATGCGAAAGACCAATATACAAATGAGTTTGTAAAATAATGAAGCTACAGGTTGAAAAACTAAATCTTGAATTTTCGGGAAAAGAAATATTGCACGATATTTCTTTTTCGATTCAAGAAGGAGAATTCGTTTCTATTCTTGGACCGAGTGGCTGTGGAAAATCTACCATTTTAAATATATTGGCCGGATTGATTGAAGATTATTCAGGACAGCTTTTTGTGGATGACAAGTCCGTTCAGGGCGTGAGTAGTCATTTTGCGTATATGCCACAAAATGATTTGTTGCTCGAATGGAGAACCATTTTAGATAATGTATGTCTATATGGTGAAATCAATCATGATAAAACTATGAAACAAAGGGCTTTAAAAGAATTTGAAACATTTGGCCTTTCCGGATATGAAAACGCATATCCTTCTAGTCTTTCAGGAGGGATGCGTCAAAGAGCAGCCTTTCTAAGAACTTCTTTGTGTAAGGCGGATATTCTTTTATTAGATGAACCATTTGGGGCTTTAGATGTCATCACTCGTAATGATATGCAAGATTGGTTGTTGGAATTAAGAAAGAATTATAATCGCACAACTCTATTAGTTACACATGATATTGATGAAGCTTTATATCTATCAGATCGTATTTTGATTTTGTCGAATAAGCCAAGTCATATCTTGCAGGAAATTGATTTATCGAAAGAAAAGAAATCAAGAGATTGGCTGTTTTCTCAGAGTGAATTAAAAAAACAAGTCTATGAATTGTTGAAGGGTGAAAATCATGCATGATGCTCATTATCATTATTCAAAAGAAATAAATGCATTACAGAATGAATATGGAATTTCTGGTATTTGTAACGTCGCAAATGAAAAAGAGTTTGAGCTTGTCAACCAAAAACATTTATTCTATTCTTGTGGAGTACATCCTTGGAATGCAAGCTTGGATACATATGAATCTATGCTTCCTTTGTTGAAAAAGACTTTGATTATTGGGGAAATTGGCATGGATAGTGTATGGTGTGATGTGGATTTAGAAATTCAAAAAGAAGTGTTTGAAAAACAACTTCAACTTGCGCAAGCTTTAAATAAACCAGTTATTCTTCATACAAAGGGTCAAGAAAAGGCAATACTTGAATTGATTCGTAAATACCCAAATATATATGTTGTCCATTGGTATGGATGTATGGATTATGTTCTAGAGTATGATGAAGTGGTATCTTATTTCACAATTGGTCCTTCCATTGGAAAAGAAGAGGAAGTAACGCGTTTAGTAAAACAAGTATCTATTGATAAACTACTTATGGAATCCGATGGTATTGAAGCTGTGAAATGGGCTATTGATAGTGACGATTATATAGCGGCTCTACAAAATGAAATTACATGGGTTGCTAAAATAAAGGATAAATCGTATTCTGAAGTTGAAAGGATTTTGGATCATAACTTTTCAAAGTTAATAAAAAAATAGGAGAATTGCTTCTCCTATGCAAGACAGTCGTTGAACTGTCTTTTTATTTGTTCTTCATTCATATTCTTTCCAATAAAGACCAATTGATTGATTCGATCACCATATTCTTCATCCCAGTTTTTGGCAAGTTGTGGATTGGCCTTCAATAAATCCATTTGAGTTTGTTTAGGTGCTGACGCAATCCATAATGAGTCTTCTGTAAGTGAATTTAATTTACCAGCTTGTTCAAATAAGTAGGCAGAGTCAGGTTGATTATCAAACCATACATAACCTTTTGTACGAATGACGTTTGGATAGTTGTTTAATAGATTCGTGAACTTTTTTAAATCCAATGGCTTTCTTGTTTGCCACACAAAAGTGGAGATTCCATATTCTAAAGCTTCACCCTCATGTTCATGATCATGATGATGTTCATGTTCTTCGATTTCATGAAGCCAGCCAATGTTGTTTTGGGCTTTTTCATAATCAAAGTTATGTGTGTTTAAAAGTTCTTCCAAATTGACCTGACCAAAGCTAGCCTCAATAATTCCTGCATCTTTACATAATTTATGAATGACAGCCTTGATTTCGTTTTTTTCATCTTCACTGACGGTTTCTGCTTTGTTTAAAATTACAGTGTTACAGAATTCAAGTTGTTGCATCAATAAAGAGTCTAAAGAATCTTCATCTTCACAAGGCTCTAATAAGTGTTTACCGCAATTGAATTCATTCGATAATCTTGCTGCATCGGCAACACAGATGATGTTGTCTAAGTGGAATAGTTCTGGTAATCCTCTAGAATATAGTGTTTCATTAGCGGCTGTGATGGTTTGTGCGATTGGGATGGGTTCACAAATACCACTGGCTTCAATAATAATATAATCAAATTTATTAGATGAAGCTAAGGCTGAGAGTTGCTGCAAAAGATCTAGTTTTAGTGTGCAACAAATACATCCATTGGTAAGACCTACAACGTCTGTATCTTCTTTTTGGATTTGAGCATTTTTATCAATTAGTTTTTGGTCAACATTGATTTCACCAATATCATTGACGATAATCGCAACTTTATATCCTTCTTGATTTTTTAGAATGTGATTTAATAAAGTGGTTTTACCAGCTCCTAAATAGCCAGTTAATAATAAAATAGGTATCGATTTTCTTTTCATTTTCAAAACCTCCTTCACTTATTGTATAATATTTGAGATAAAAAGGAGTAAATTTTTTATGACAATTTTATATACATCCTTCCATATATTGGATTTAGATAATGATATGGTGCAAAGAAAAGAAATGCCAGAAGAATTTCAAGTCTTTGTGAAAGAATATATTGAGTACGCAAATTCAAATGAGAAAAATAAAATGTATACCATTCATGATGAACAAACACAAGTGGTTTCATGTGTTCGTCAAATGGCTTTGGATCAAAATAAGTGTGAAGTACTTACAGATAGTATTGCAGATAAGCTTTTGACAAGTGAGCGTCTAGCACAGGCAAAAATTTATCATATGGGTTCGAGTGTGAAAAAGGGAAGCTTGATTCAGGTTTTAGTACAAAATAGTAGTGATGAACTTTTATATGTGGTTGCCAAAGTAGAACATTCCAAGTGGTATGATGGGAATGATTTATCGAAGAAGTATGGCTTTTCAGGGGATAAAAAGTCATTATGGAAATCAGCTGTATTTTCAATGTATGAAATTAATTCGCATATTGTATTTAAGGATATTAAAGTCTATTCCGACACTATGGCTAAATATTGGACAGTTTCTTTTTTGGAATTGGATGAAGCTAGAGATGATGCTAAGAATACGTATTCAGCATTTAAGGCTGTGGATAATGAATTGAAAAGTGCAGTAGAGCCAGTTTCTAAAAAAGACTATGTGAAGTTATCAAGTGAATTGCAGAATGTGATGAATACGCCACAACAATTAAATTATAATCAGTGTATTGATCAATTGATTGATTCGTATTCTTTTAGTGAAGAAGAAATTGAAAAAGATGTGATTAAAGATTGTTTACTAGCCCTTCCTGAACGAAAGAATTTTGATACGGAATTTAAGGTGGTTCCCGAAAGCTTAAACAATAAGCGTACAAAGAAATTTCAGTTATCCCAAGGAATCGAATTAACAATTCGTTCAGATGCCATGGAATATCCAGATAAAATTGTATCGACTGTCGTGGATGGAAAGCGTGTCATTCAAATTGTATGTGAGGATGATACATATGAGGCGTTTGCTTAAAATAAACTGAAAGAATTTAAGTTTGTATAATTCTAAAAATAGTGGTTTAATGAATACATTGTTTAGGGGGTAATTTAGATGAAAAAGACAAAATCACTAACGATTCTATTATATGTATTTGCCGTTTTATCTTTAGCTTATACATGTTATGCAGCTATTCAAGCATATAATACATTTATTTCATATTACAGTACAAATGTTGATGTGTTGAATTTAGTGATGTATATGATCACAACGTGTTATCAATCGCTATGCTTTAGTGTGCTTTTCTATGCCTTAGGCGTATTTAGTGAAGGCTTTAAAAAGCCAGAAGAAACTGTGGTTGTTGAAGAAAAAACAGAAACAACTGAAGAAAATAAGAAGGAAGAAGAGAAATAGTTTTTTAAACTGTTTCTTTTTTTTAGGGAATGATTATGAAAAGGGATTTTATTGAGGGTGCCAAAGCAGCAACACCTATCATTTTAGGCTATATACCAGTTGGTATAGCGTATGGAATGATGGCAAAAGCCACAGGACTTACGTTTTTTAAGGCATTGAGCTTTTCTTTGTTTGTGTATACAGGAGCTGGACAAGTGGCGGCAGTTACAATGTTAGCTCAAAATGTTGCCTATATTACAATTGTATTGACGGTATTTATTTTGAATTTGCGGCATATTATTATGAGCACATGTATTATGGAAAAAATGGAGAAGACAAACTTGTGGGTTCGATTACTTTTATCTTTTGGCATTACAGATGAAGTGTTTGCGATGTCAATGACGGATAAAAAAATAAATAAGCTAACTCCATCATTCTTTGCAGGATTAGCCTTATTTAGTTATTTATCCTGGAATATTGGATCGGCTCTAGGTATATTGTTTTCAAGTATACTACCAAGTATTGTATCGAAAAGTTTAGGTGTTTCCTTATATGCGATGTTTATTGGTTTATTAGTGCCAAATATGAAGAAATCAATTCGTTTATTATATGTAGTGATTTTGACAATGATCGTAAATTTAGTATTAAATCAATTCTTATCGAGTTCATTATCGATTCTGATATCAACACTTGGATGTGCACTTATTGGAATGTGTTTCATTTCTGGAAAGGATCTACAATGAAATTTGGAATATTGATTTTCTTTCTTTGTTTATCTATATATATACCAAGAATGTTGCCAGTTTTGTGTATGGATCGAGTGAAAGTGTCGGGAAAATTTGCGACATTTTTACGGGAAGAGTCAGAACGCTCGTGACTTTAGTCATGAGATGAATGACGTATGTAACTGGTTTTCAGCTGTTTCTATACGTGAACCATGATATAATATATTTGTAGAATACATCGCAAAAAAAGGAGACTTCGATATGTATACAGTACGCTTTCAATTGGAACTAAGTGGATCTGAGAAACGTTTTTTGTCGAAGTCTTTTTTCTATGCGAATCAGATGCATAATCAATTAGTTCGATATGCTACAAATAGATTGAATGCTTTATTTCATGATAAAGAATATGTGGGTGCACGCAAAGCTTATGGAGAAGCTGAATTTTCTAAAAAGAAAGTTTCTGAACTGTCAGCTTCTGAAAAGAAGAAGAAAAAAGAGTTGTCAAACATCATGTGTATGAAACAAAAAGAGTATAATCTTACGAAGACTTCTTTGTGTAAGTTCGTATCCAAAGAACAGAAGAAATACAAGAACTACATCAACTCTCATCAGGCACAGGCAGAAGCTGATGCTGTATATAAGGGAGTGGAAAAAGTTCTATTTGAGGATGGGCGTCATCTTCACTATCGAAGATATAATAGTTTCGATTGTATCAAACAAAAATGCGCTGCAACAGGAGTACGTCTTTCAAGATGGGATACCATATGTTTTATGAAGCACTATTTTAAAGTGCGTGTTCCAGAAGATGAATATATCCAGAACATCATCTCATCTGTTGATTTAAAAGAAGATGTTGTTTATTCATTTTTAAAAAGAATCGAATTCAACAGTGGATTCAAATATTATGTAGTGATCACACTTCGAGGTGATGCGCCAAAACGAATTGAGCTGTCAAAAGATGGTGGACATCGTACAGGCGTTGACTTTGGAACCTCTACGATTGCGACAGCCTCAAACAACGAGGTTCATCTGGAAGAACTGGCTCCAGATTCTGTAAAGTATGAAAAAGAGATTCGTCATAAGCAGAATTTGATAGATGCATCTATGCGAAAGCATAATCCAGATAACTATAATAAAAATGGTACAGTTAAAAAGGGAAGACATAAATGGAAAACTACAAGACGCTGTAGACGTTTAAAACGCCAAGTTCGAGTTCTCTATCGAAAACAATCTGCTTATATCAAGACTTCACACCATACCTTTATCAACAGAGTCGTTCAGAACACAAGCGAATTCATCCTTGAGCCAATGAACTTTAAAGCTTTGCAGAAGAAGTCCAAAAAAGCCGAAAGACAGGATAAAGCTGTATCCGTTAAACAAAAAGACGGTACTTTGAAGATGGTGCGCAAATATAAACGTAAGAAACGCTATGGACACTCTATCAAGAACCGTTCTCCAGGTCTTATGCAGGCTGATTTAAAAACAAAGGCAACACAGTATGGAATACCATACTACGAAATAGATATTCATCAATATCGTGCTTCTCAACTTCACCATGATACGGGTGAATATATTAAACCTACTTTAAACGAAAGATTTAAAACGATTGAAGGACATAAAGTACAAAGAGATTTGTATTCTGCTTTTCTAATTTGTCATACTGACGACACATTGACTGCACCAGATTTTAAAGCCTGTCATTTTGATTTTCCACACTTTGTCAAGATGCAGGAAACACTGATTTCAAATAAGAAAAAATGTGGACACACAATGAAATCATGCTTTGGATTCTAGCATAAAGAATCCCTCATCCAGTCAGGTCTAAGGCGTAAGCCCTGCTGGATGCAGTATGAGTATACAGAGTACGGTCCACATGGATTGGAAATGCTCAAAAAACAAGAGTTATGCAAAGACTATATGCAAGGTCTAGAACCATGCTGAAAGCTTTGCGATGCTCCATTTCTTGCAATGCGAGAAAGAGAATCTCGTCATTTTAATGATGAGAGTACGTCAAAATTGATTCCTTATACGGCTATGGCCTCATTGATATTTCCATCCATATTATATGTGGATGAGAATGTATGGATTGGAATTGTAGCTGGTGTTGTAGCGGTAATCGCATCACTAAAAAAATTGCCTATAATTGGTGTAGTTTTATCGAGTGTAATAGTTTGTGTAATATTTTATGCATTTGTGCTTTCATGAAATGTAAAATATTTACAATCTTATTGTAAATACTTGCAAATGATGATATAATTTTATTGGCTTCGAAAGGAAGTTTTTAAGAAAGTTTGCGTCAATAGAAATCGATTTTGCTCCTTCCTCAAGTTCACTGATGATTTCGTAAGTTGACGTAATAGATTAGGCCTGAGTGAATCCGGGCCTTTTTGTATGTTACAATAGTTTTGGTGATAATATGGAACGAATTGAAAAACAGATGCGGTTTATTTTAGAAATCGATAAAGAGAAACAAATTCAAAGAAAAACTTTACAAAGTAATGGTAAAAATTTTGAAGATGATGCGCAACACGCTTGGCATATGGCCATTATGACATTACTTTTGAGCGAATATGCGAATGAAGAAATTGATGTATTAAAGACAATTTCAATGTTGTTAATACATGACCTTGTTGAAATTGATGCGGGTGATACATATGCATATGATGATCAGGGTTTACAAACACAAAGTAAAAGAGAAGCGCTTGCCGCAAATCGTATTTTTAATTTATTGCCAGAAGATCAGGCCAAGAAAATGTTTGATTTATGGAATGAATTTGAAAAAAGACAAACTGTAGAAGCTAAGTTTGCCAGAGTAATGGATAATTTTCAGCCGGTTATGTTGAATGCAGCAACCGATGGAAGAATGTGGGTTGAAAATGGTGTGCATTTAGAACAGATTTTAAAAAGAAACGAAAAGACTCATGAGGGTAGTGAAATGTTGTGGAAGTATATGTATGAGCATTTTATTTTGCCAAATGTAAAGAAGGGAAGAATCAAAAAATGATTCTTCTAATTTTTTGAGCATACTACTATACAAAACATAGTAGTGGTGATAAACTAGTAGTGAAAGAGGTGATTTGATGAAAAAGATTGGTATTATAATAATTGTTTGTATCCTTGTATGTATTGCAGGAGGTAGTTTTCTTGCGATTCATTTGATTCGTAATGTAGAATTCTCAGAAACTTCGATTGTGAGAGAACCTTTAAATTATGAGAAAACAGAAGCTTTTACATCTGTACATTTAGATTTGACAAGTATGGATGTTAGAATTGAAAAATCAAGCGAGAATGCGATTTCTTATCGTTTGCAGGATGCGAAGAAACAAAAGCTGGAATATTCTGTTGATCATGGCATTTTAACTGTAAAAGAAACAATTTCAAATAAACATTTTGTAGGTCATGATGATAATGAAGTGATTATCTATACGACAAATGACTCTTTAATTGTGAATGGAAATCTTGTTGCGGGTGATGTCGAAATTCAAAACGTGTCATTAAAGGATTCTAGAGTAATAAGTGTATCTGGGGATATTTCAATTGAAAATGGAAGTTTAAATAATTGTAGCTTCATTACCACAAGTGGAGATATTGAATTTGATGGTCAATTGACTGGGGATAATTCATTAACAACCACTTCCGGAGATGTGAGTGTAGAAAACATTGATAATGTATCTGTTAGTGCTTCTACAATGAGTGGAGATATTGAAATTGGTGAGGATGAGTTTAGTGGTTCTGTAAATCAAGTATTAGGATCAAATAATGCGGCGCTAACTTTAAATACAACAAGTGGAGATATTGAAATCAACTAAAAAAATAGGCAAGCGAAATTAATCGTTTGCCTTTAATAATTCTTCTAGAATTTGAACTGCATTTGTAGCAGCACCTTTACGAATTTGGTCGCCACAACAGAATAGAGATAATGTATGATTTGTTTCATCCGTGATGTCTTTACGAATTCTTCCTACATAGACTAAGTCTTGATTTGTCGTATCTTTTGGCATTGGATAGATTTGATTCTTTGGATCATCCTTTAGTAATACTCCATCGGCATGAGCTAATAAGTCTCTTGCTTCATTGACATCGACTTCGTTTTCACATTCGATCGTGATACTTTCAGAGTGAGAACGCCAAATTGGAACTCGAACACAAGTACAGTTTACTTTTAATGCATCATCATGCCACATCTTTCTTGCTTCATTTTGCATTTTCCATTCTTCTTTAGAGATGCCTAAGTCATCAAAATCTCCAATTTGAGGAATAAGATTGAATGCGATTTGATAAGGGAAGGCTTTTGATGGAATGTTTTCATCTTCGATTTGATTCTTCAAATCTTCAATTCCTTGTACACCGGCTCCTGAAACAGCTTGAAATGTAGTCACAATCATTCGTTTGATGTGATATTTCTTGTGTAAAGCATGTAGTGCAACTAAAGCGATGATAGTGGCACAGTTTGGATTCGCAATTAAACCATGATGATTTTTAATGTCTTCTTTATTCACTTCAGGAATGACTAAAGGGACATCTTCATCTAAACGAAATGCACTTGAATTATCGACGACGATGCATCCTGCTTCTTTTGCCCATGGCATCCACATTTTAGTGATGTCATTTCCTGTTGCACCTAAAACGTAGTCGACGCCTTGAAAACTTTCTTTCGTCAACTCTTCAACGATATGTCCGTCGATTTCTTTTCCTTTTGATCTTGCGCTAGCTAATAACTTAAGATTGGCTTGAATGTTTCTTTCTTTTAAACATTCTAACATTTGTTGTCCTACAGCACCTGTAGCACCGGCAATTGCGATTGTTGTCATTATTCGTTTCCTCCTACAAAAGTATCATATATAACTTGGACTGTTTTTGTGAAGTCTTTTTTCTTAACTCCAACTGTAATATTGATTTCATCACTACCTTGGGCAATCATGACGATGTTGATGTTGTTTTTACCTAAAGCACCAAATAGTTTTCCACTTGTACCAGGTTTATCTGACATGTTTTTACCTACTGTAGAAATTAGGGCTAAATCATCTTGAACTGTTAATTTATCTGGTTTTAATTCTTCTTTAAAATGAGCTAAGATCTCATAAAGACTTTCTTCAATTTCTTTCTTTTCTACAACAATATTAAATGAGTCGATTCCACTTGGAATGTGTTCAATACTAATATGGTATTTTTCTAAAATGGATAGAGCTTTACGAATGTAGCCGACTTCATTGGACATGTGCTTTTTATAAATGTAGATCGACATGAAATCTTTTTTACCGGCAATACCTGTTATTGGATATCCACTCTTTATTTTAGAGTGCTCCTGGATGATAGTTCCTGCATCTTGAGGGCGATTTGTATTTAAAATGTGGATTGGAATGTTGGCTTCTTTTACAGGGAAAATAGCTTCTTCATGTAAAACGCTAGCCCCCATGTAAGAAAGTTCTCTTAACTCCGAATAAGTGATATGTGTAATTCCTTTTGGGTTTTGAACGATTGTAGGATCCGCCATTAGAAATCCAGATACATCCGTCCAGTTTTCATATACGTCGGCATGAAGACATTTCGCCAAAATAGCCCCGGTAATATCACCTCCACCACGAGGGAAGACTTGAATGTGTCCATTGGCGCTTGTTCCATAGAAGCCTGGGAAAACAAAGTGGTCATATTGAGCATATTTAGCTTGTAGTTTTGCGCTGGTCGCATCCCAATCGATGGATTTGTCTAATTTAAAGCGAATAATATCTTTGGCATCCACAAAGGCATAACCTAGATATTCAGCCATTAATTTAGCACAGAAATATTCACCACGACTGACGATGACAGCTTGCGACATTTGGTTTAGATTGGTGTAAAATGCATCTAATTCTTTTTCAATAGGTTGTTTTAAACCTAATTCATTTTTGATTTCGATGAAACGATTTTTGATGAGTTTAAATACACTCGATGCATCCACATGGTATTTTCTGTGGGCATCCAATAAGTATAATAGGTCAGTGATTTTGTTGTCGGCTGAAAAGCGTTTTCCAGGAGCCGATACAACGATGTATCGGCGTGTTGGATCTTGTTGAATGATGTTTTTGATTTTTTTAAATTGTTCTGCGTTTGCGACGCTAGAACCACCAAATTTAGTGATTTTTAACATGTGAGCTACCTCCATAATGCGATAAAGCTATTTTTATCTAATTCTTTTACTTTCTTAATAATTGACATATCCTGATTTTCAATCCAGTAATAATTAGCCTCTTTCTTTTGGATTGGATAATAGTTTTCTAAAGCAACATCACTTCGAATCAACCAAGTTTCTTTTAATAGAGATGTATCGAATTCTTTTGGTGTTGCATAAACAATTTTTCTTTCTTTATCTTCAAGCGTATCTAAAGCATTTTGTACCATAGCTTGAGCTGTAGGTAATTGTCCAGCTCCCTGGCCATAATAGCCTAGTGTATCAAAACTATGTGAAAGAATTTTTTGAGCGTTGTAGTTGCTTGGGACGTTGGCTAAGAAATCACTTTCATCCATGCAGCAAGGAGCGATAATGGAAATGATCTTATCCTCAATTTGTCTTGAAACAGATAGATGGCGCAATACTTTGTTGTTCATTTTGATGAATTTGATGTCTAGCATCTTGATTGTACGAATTCCGGCATAATAAGGAATATCGACAATTGGTGTATTGAAGGCTAAACTGTTTGAAATCTTTGTCTTATAATATACGTCAACACCATCAATATCATTGGATGGATCTTTTTCTGCATACCCTTTTTCTTGAGCTTGTTTTAAAACTTCTTCAAAATCTAAGTTGTTTTTTTGCATAGAATCTAAGATATAGTTGCTCGTGCCATTAAAAATACCTTCATATCCTTGTAGTGGTTCAAGTCTTTTTAGTTTCAATAAGGCATCAATAAAGGGGATGCCACCGGCCACACAAGCTTCGACTTGAATGGATCCACCATACTCTTTTTCAAGTTCTAAATATGTATCTAAGTATGTCGCAACAACTGCTTTGTTTGAACTGATGACATGTTTGCCTTTTTTTAAAGCTTTTTGAATCAATGTGTTGGCAGGTTCTAATCCGTTTAAACATTCAAAAACAATATCAATATCATCTTGAATAACCATATCTTCATTGTTTGAAAAATATGGCAAGTTTTCCTTTTCTTTACGCACATAGACGTATTTGATATTGATATCTTCGAGTGAATTCGCAAGGATTTCAATCCCTTTTCCGACAACTCCATAACCTAAGATAACTGCGTTCATATCGTTCCTCCTGTATCTTTTTAGAAAACACTTGTTTTTAAAGCGTGAACATTGTATCATATGACATATAGATTTTCAAGGAGGATTCTCATGAACGATTATATTTCTACAAGAGACGCACACCAAAGCGTTTCAAGCAAGCAAGCTATACTAAATGGAATGAGTCCAGATGGGGGCTTATATGTACTTCCAACTTTAGACCAAATTCATTTGGATCTATCTTTAATATGTACAATGTCCTATAAAGAAAATGCGGTTTATATTCTTTCACATCTTCTTACAGATTATACAAAGGAAGAATTAAAGGCATGTGTTGAAAATGCATATGCGAATTCATTCTCTAAACAAGCAATTACACCTGTTAAAAAAGTAGATGATGTTTATGTTTTAGAACTTTTCCACGGTCCTACATGTGCTTTTAAAGATGTTGCTCTAACCCTTTTACCTCAATTGATGTCCTGTGCATTAAAAAGCACAAACCAAAAAGCTTTAATTTTAACGGCTACAAGTGGAGATACAGGAAAGGCTGCTTTATCTGGATTTTGTGATGTAGAGAATATTGGAATCAATGTTTTCTATCCATATAAAAAAGTAAGTGCGATTCAATATCGTCAGATGGTTACACAAAAAGGTAAAAATGTGAATGTGTTTGGAATTCAGGGGAATTTTGATGATGCCCAAAGCCAAGTAAAACGTTTATTCTTAGATGAAGAATTGAATGCATATTGTGCAAAACAAAACATTCTATTAACAAGTGCGAATTCTATCAATGTGGGTCGTTTGGTTCCTCAAATTGTGTATTATTTTGATAGTTATAAACAATTGGTTCTACAAGGCGATATTCAATTGGGCGATAAAGTATCTTTTAGTGTTCCAACCGGAAATTTTGGAGATGTGTTAGCTGGATATTATGCATATTTAATGGGACTTCCAGTAGAAAAATTCTATGTTGCCAGCAACGCCAATCGCGTATTAACTGATTTTTTAACGACAGGTGTTTATGATCGTAATCGTGATTTTATCCAGACTATTTCACCAAGTATGGATATTTTGATTAGTTCAAACTTAGAACGATTATTATATTATGCTTCAAATAAAGATACAGAAAAAGTATCGAAATGGATGCAGGAATTAAATGAAAAGGGTCGTTACAAGATTGATGATGAAACTTTTAAAACCATTCAAAATCTATTTGCGTGTGGCAGTGTAGATGATGAAAATACAAGCATAGAAATTAAATCTGTGTACGATAAGACTTCTTATGTATTAGACCCTCATTCTGCGATTGCGTACAAAGTCGCAAAAGAATGTAAAGATCGTCCTGTTATTTCTTTGGCAACGGCTTCTCCATATAAATTTAGTCAAGATGTTTTGATGGCATTGGGATATGATGAAGAAAATGAATGGAAAGCTATGGAAACATTATCAAAGTATTGTCAGGATTCTATTCCTTCTCAACTTAAGGAACTTCAAGATTTAGAGATTTTACATAATAAAGTGATTGATGTAGCATCTATGAAAGATGTGGTATGTCAAAGTACTAAAGAGGTATTTCATGATTAGTGTACATGTCCCGGCGACAAGCGCAAATTGTTGTGTGGGATTTGATTGTCTAGGAATGGCTGTAGATTGGTGGGCCCGTTTTACTTTTGAAGAAAGTGATGAATTGATTGTGGAAGGTTGTCCAGATGAATTTAAAGGTAGTAATAATTTAGTTGTACAAGCTTTCTATACGACATGTGATTATTTACATCTAGAGTATCCAACTTTTAAACTCTCAATTGATACGGATATCCCGTTTGCGAGAGGGTTGGGTTCAAGTTCAACTTGTGTTGTTGCGGGAATCTTAGCTTGTGATGCTTGGTTTAAAAAGTATATGGATAAGATGGAAATCTTAAAGATTGCCACAAGTATTGAGGGGCATCCTGATAATGTAGCTCCGGCTATTTTTGGTCAGGCAACAGCTTGTTTTATGGAAAAAGAAGATGTGAAAATGAGTCTAGTGAATTGTGCTGACTATTATTGCATGGCCATTGTTCCTGGCTATGAGGTAAAAACTTCTCAGGCAAGAAAAGTTTTGCCGACTGGTATGGCCTTTAAAGATTGTGTGAGTCAAGTATCTCATGCATTAGTCTTTGTGCAGGCTTTACAACAGGGAGATGAGTCTTTACTTGCAAGTTCTTGTAAGGATCTATTGCATGAACCATATCGTAGGCAATTTATTAAAGAATATGATAGGATAAAGACGTATTGTGAACAAAAACAACTTCCAATGTGGATTTCGGGTAGTGGTTCAACAATGATGGTTGTTTCTTTAGAAAAGAATCGTTTGATTGAACTATCTAAGTTTTTAGATGAAAATTTGCATGAATTAAAACATCGTTGTTTAATGATAGCCAAAAAGGGGGCGTTTATTAAGTATGAGTAAATATTATGTCGTGAGTGGTGATATTTTACCGGATGTATTAGAACAAGTAATGCAGGCGCGTATTTTATTGCAGTCGGGCAAGGCAAAAAGAATTAGTGAAGCTGTTAAAATGGTAGGTATTTCGCGAGGTACTTATTATAAATATAAGGATGCCGTTTTTTCATTTAATGCAGAACAATCGAATCGTAAGGCAATTATTTCAATGATTTTACGAAATGAAAAGGGAACGTTGTCTAAAGTTTTATCTTTAGTTTCGGTAAAACAAGTTAATGTTTTGGCGATTAACCAGACAATTCCAATTAACGGAATTGCCAATGTGGCATTAACTCTAGATATTAGTGATTTAGAAATCAGTATACAATCTTTGGTGAGTTTGATTGAAGCTATGCCTATGGTAGAAAAGGCTGACTTGGTAGCTGTAGAATAATGAGACGCGTTTTAAGTTTTATATTTGGCTGGTGCTTTATTATTGTTTGCGTTGTTTTTAGTATCAAGAGTACAGCGCTAAATCCAGATTTTTATATTCCTAAGTATGAAGAGATGGAATTGGCTAGTGATATTGGTGTTTCTAAGAAAGATTTAAATCAAAGTATACGTTTATTGTTGAATTATTTGGATGATAAGCGCAATGATATTAAGGGTCATATTACATGGTATGGTGTATCTCAAGAAACGTTTAATGAAAAAGAAACGAGTCATATGGTGGATGTGAAGGCTTTGTATCAGAATGCTCTAAAGGTAGCTAAAGTGGCATTTATTATTTTAGTATTGATTGTTTTATATTTTTACTTAAATGATAAAACATTGGTGTTTGCGTATTTAAGCAAAGGGTTTTTAACAGCTATGTTTACATTCATATTGATGCTTGTGTTCTTTGGGTTCTGGATCTTAACAGATTTCACAAGTTTTTGGACTTGGTTTCATACCATCTTTTTCTCAAATCAATTATGGCTATTAGATCCAAATACGGATTTTATGATTTGTATGCTTCCGGAAATGATTTTTTATAAGCTTGTGTTAACTTGTGTAATCAAAGTGGTTTGTGTCATAGTTCCGGCCAGTATTTTGGCGATATATTATATGGTGAAAAAGGCACCGATAGGTTTTGAAAGATGATTGTATTGGCATCAAAGTCTCCTAGAAGAAAAGAGATATTAAAAGCATTGGGCTATGATTTTATGGTTTGTCCAGCTTTAAAGGATGAAGTGTTTGATTTAAGCTTAGGCTTAGATGAGGCTTTAAAAAAGGTGGCTGAATCAAAGGCGAAAGAGGTAAGAGAATCCTATTTAGATTCAATTATTATTTCGGCAGATACGATTGTGTGTTTGGATGATAAAATATTAGGAAAACCTAAATCAAAAGCTGAAGCTATTGAAACATTGAAATCTTTATCGAATCGTAGACATCAAGTAAAAACTGGGGTTTGTGTTCTTTATAAAAATCAAACAATTTTACATGTTGAAACGACGGATGTGTATTTTAAAAAGTTGACGGATGAAGACATTTTATCCTATGTAAATAGTGGAAAATGTATGGATAAAGCAGGTTCTTATGGTATTCAGGAATGTGATTTTGTAGATCACATTGAGGGTGATTATACCAATGTGGTAGGTTTACCTAAATATGTCGTTGAAACGATGATGAAAGACGTTGCACTCTAGTAAGAGAAATGATAAAATAGCGAGGTAATAATTAGAGGAGGAACATATAAATGTCTAATATTATTAATAAAAAAGATTTAGCTGAAAAATTAGCTGAAGAATTTGGTTGTTCAAAAAAAGACGCAACAGCTTATGTTCAATTCGTATTCGATACAGTAGCTGATACTTTAAAAGATAATGGTACTGTAGATGTATTCGGATTTGGTAAATTCTCAATTAGTGAAAGAGCAGCTCGTACAGGTATCAATCCAGCTACTAAAGAAAAGATTGAAATTGCTGCAAGCAAGTCTGTTAAATTTAAAGCTAGCAAAGCTTTAAAAGATGCTGTTAAGTAAGAAGATTCGATAATGAATCTTCTTTTTTTTCATGTTATAATATTAAATACAAAATTAAGATAATTGAGAGGAGATTTTAATGAGCTTACCAATTTATGTGATTGGACACAAAAATCCAGATACAGATTCGATATGTGCAGCTTTGGCTCTTGCTGAATTGAAAAGGCAAATAGGAATTAGTGCAACGGCTGCTCGTTTGGGCACATTGAATCCAGAAACAAAATTTATATTAGACAAATTAAATGTAAATATGCCTGTTTTATTAACAACGGCACGATCAACGTTAGAGGAAATTGAAATCGATGATGCGGTGACAATTGAAGAGGGACAAACCATTCGTCGTGCATGGGATCTATGTTTAGAAAATCATGTTAAGACTTTATATGTTGTGGATGATCAAAACGAATATAAAGGCATGGTTACTTTGGGAGATGTTTCTAAGGTTCAAATGCAGGATTTAAATATTACAAGTGAGTTGTTGAAGGAAACACCTCTAGAAAATTTAGTGGCCAGTGTAAAGGGGTCTTTTATTTTAAAGGGAAATCTTGAAAGAAGTGGATTTGTTCGTATTGCGGACAAGCGCTTGATGGAAAGAGATTTAAAAGGGGCCATTATGGTCTTGAATGATCATGAAGACAGTATGATCAAGAGTATGGCAAAGGGTTGTGCGGTTATTGTGGTTGCGGAAAACTTTGTTCCAAATAGCTATATTATTGAAATGGCAAAACAGATGGGAGTTACTTTAATTAGTACACCTTATAATATTATGAAGATTATTCAAATGATTTATCGTTCCATTCCTGTTGAATTGATTATGACTCCAGCTAATAAAGTGATTCGCTTTAATAAGAGTGAGTATGTGGAAGATGTAGAGCGTGAAATGTTAAAAACGCGTCACTCTTCTTATCCAGTTGTTTTCCAAAATAAAATTTTGGGTTCGGTTGCTCGATATAACTTGTTGAAGGCGGAAAAGAAACGCTTCATTCTTGTAGATCATAATGAAAAGAAACAGAGTATTAGTGATATTGAAACGGCAGATATTGTAGAGATCGTAGATCATCATAGAATCGGTGATATTGAAACGGATCGTCCAATTGTATTTAGAAATATGATCGTTGGAAGTTCATGTACGATTGTTGGATTGATGTATGGTGAATATGGTGTAAAAATACCTGAAACGATCGCAAAATTAATTGCGTATGGAATGATTAGTGATACAATGAATTTCAATTCACCAACATGTACTCCAATAGATCATACTTTGGCAAAGCGCTTATCAAGTGAATATGATATTGATTTTGATGCGATGGCAAAAGAATTGTTTGAAAATACGGCTACGATTCGTGGAAAAGAATTCAAAAATATTCTTTATAATGATGTTAAAGAATATATGTTGAGTGGATATCACATTGCGGTAAGTCAAGTTTTTACATTTGATTTAAGTATTGTGGATGAAATCAAAAAAGATTTCTTGAAGTATATGGAGGAACAAAATAAAGTTCATGAATACGACTTAATGTTGATGGTCATCACAAATGTGGAAGGTCGTGGCTCACGCTTCTTATATGTAGGTAAATTATCTCATTTTGTTCGTGATGTCGTGGAAGAATTTAAAGATCAAGGATTTGTTTCTCGTAAAAAACAGATTGTGCCTCGTTTAGCACAAGAACTGGCATAAAAGGGGGATTAAATATGGCAGTAGAAAAGAGATTAATGCATTATGCATCATTTGACACACAGTCAAGTGAAGAAAGTACAAGTGCGCCTAGCACTGAAAAACAGTTGGTTTTAGCTCGTGAATTAAAAAAAGAATGTGAATCATTAGGCTTTGATTCTGTTGAATTAACGGATACAGGAATCGTATATGCTTACTTAAATGCGAATACAGACAAAAAGATGGATCGTATTGGTTTTATTGCACATATGGATACGGCAACTGAAATTACAGGTGCAAATGTGAAGTGTCGTGTGATTTCAAAGTATGATGGAAATGCAATTCAATTAAATGAAGAGTATTCGATGTCTAAAGAAGAATTTCCAGCTTTGGCAAATTGCATTGGTGATGATTTGATCGTTACGGATGGAACAACTTTACTTGGTGCGGATGATAAAGCAGGTATTGCGATTATTTTAGAGGCTATGGAACAGTTGATTCAATCTAAAAAGGAACATGGCTTCATTGCGGTTGCCTTTACGCCAGATGAAGAGGTTGGCCGTGGTGTTGAAAACTTTGAATTAGATAAGTTTGAAGTGGATTATGCGTTCACAATTGATGGAGATCGTATTGATTCTGTTGATTATGAAACATTTAATGCGGCACAGGCTGTTGTGACATTTGATGGAACAAGTATACATCCTGGGGATGCGAAAGATCGTATGGTCAATGCGAGTTTATTAGCTATGGAATATGCTTCAAGTCTTCCAAAGAAACAAACGCCTTCACATACACAAGGACGTCAAGGTTTCTATCATTTAGTCGGTATGGAAGGAATTTGTGAAGAGGCAAAATTAACTTATATTTTGCGTAATCATAGTAAGCAGAGCTTTATTGCACAGAAACAAAAGATGGAAGCTGTTGCCGATAAGATGAATGAGAAGTATGGTAATCGTGTTCACGTGGCTATTCGTGATCAATATGAAAATATGCGTCAATATATGCATGGAGATATGCGTAGTGTGAATAAGGCAAAATATGCTTTGCGTCAATGTGATGTAACACCGGTTAGTACGCCAATTCGCGGTGGAACCGATGGTGCTATGTTGACGGCAAGAGGACTCATTTGTCCAAACTTAGGTACGGGTTCTTTTAATCATCATGGTCGTTTTGAATTTGCGAGCGTTCAAAAGATGGAAAAGATGGTTGAAATTGTATTGAAAATTGTTGAGTAGGAGGTTGTCATGGATTACGCAAAGGAAGCTTTAAGATTACATGCCAAGTGGAATGGTAAATTAGAAACTGTTCCTAAAATGAAGATTGAAAACAAAGATGATTTATCAATTGCCTATACACCAGGTGTTGCAGCACCATGTTTAGAAATTGAAAAAGATAAAAAGAATAGTTATGTTTACACAGGAAGAGCTCATACTGTTGCGGTCATTAGTGATGGTAGTGCGGTATTGGGTCTAGGAAATATTGGTCCTGAAGCAGGTATGCCTGTTATGGAAGGTAAGTGTGTATTATTTAAGGCATTAGGAAATGTGGATGCCGTTCCACTATGTTTGAATACACAAGATACGGATGAATTGGTTCAAATCATTTCGAGTTTAGAACCTAGCTTTGGTGGAATCAACTTAGAAGATATTGCGGCTCCTCGTTGTTTTGAAGTTGAAAAAAGATTGCAGGAAAAAATGAATATCCCTGTTTTCCATGATGATCAGCATGGTACAGCTATTGTAGTTTGTGCGGCTTTGGTAAATGCCTTAAAATTGGCAGAAAAACAAGATCCAACGATCGTTATCAATGGTGCGGGTAGTGCTGGTGTTGCGATTGCGACTTTAATTTTAAAGATTGGTTTGGGAAATGTTATTTTAGTTGACAAGCAAGGTATTTTAACAGCAGATATGGATTTAACAAGTGGTCAAAGAGGTTTGATTGATAAACTAAACAAAGAAGGAAAAACAGGCTTATTAAAGGATGCACTAGTTGGTGCGGATGTATTTATTGGTGTGAGTGCAGGTCATATCGTATCCAAAGATATGATTGCTTCTATGAATGAAAAGGCAATCGTATTCCCTATGGCAAATCCAGTGCCTGAAATCGAGCCAGAAGATGCAAAAGCAGCGGGTGCCTATATTGTAGGTACAGGTCGTAGTGATCATCCTAACCAGATCAATAACGTATTGGCTTTCCCTGGTATTTTCAAAGGGGCATTAAAAGCGGGTGCTACATGTATTAATGATGCGATGAAAGAAGCGGCTGTTTATGCGATCAGTTCAATGGTTACAGAAGATATGTTAGATAGTGAACATATTATTGTTTCTGCATTGGATCCTAGAGTTGCAGATGTGGTAGCTCAAGCAGTGGCAGATGCGGCAAAAGAAAGTGGTGTAGTGCGTGAGTAGAGTAGGTATTGTTGCAGAAGGTGGCGGAACTAAGGCTGCTTATTCTGCAGGAGTATTGAAGTGTTTACTTGAGCATGATATTGTACTTCCTTATTGTGTAGGTATTAGTGCGGGTACAGAAATTTTGTTGAGTTATGTATCTAAGCAAGTGGATCGTCTTGAAGTAACTGGAATTGATGCGCCTTGTCAAAAGGGTGTAGTTGGTTTAAGACCATTTTTAAAAGAAGGTTCTATATTTGGGATTGAAGCGACTTATGATTTTATTGAGTCTAGAGTTCCATTGGATTTAGAGGCTTTTCAAAATAGCGAAACACAGATGGAAGTAGGTCTATATAATTTAAAAACGCATAAAGTTGAATATTTTGATAAGAGTCATATTGATAAGGATGAAACGTTGATCAAGGCAAGTTGTGCATTGTTACTTCTAGCTAAGCCTTATGAATTCAAAGGTGAAATGTGGATGGATGCAGGTCTTGTGGATATGATCAGTATTGAACAAAGTATTCTTGCTGGAAATGATAAGCATATTGTGATTTCTACAAAGGAAGAGGGATATGTTCGTAAACCGGCTCCAAAATGGCAATTGTGGTTATCTAATTTGGTATATAAGGATAAACAAATTACAGAGGATTTAAGAAATCGTCATATTCGTTATAAGGAACAGTGGGATAAGATTGCTGAATTAGAAAAGCAAGGTAAAGCTTTAGTTTTGCGTCCACATAAAGATTTGGGTGTGACTCGTTATACGACAGATCCAGAAAAACTAGGTCCTTGGTTTCAATTAGGATATGATGAAACGTTAGAGCGTTTAGATCAAATTAAAGAGTTCATAAAATAGAAAAACCTGGAAATCCAGGTTTTTTGTTTTACCACAACAATCACTTAAGGAGGCGTATTGTGGTAATAGCGACTACATTGTGCGGAGCGCAAATATGTATTAAACTAGAAAGAGGTTGTAGTCACAGTTTCTATTATAAAGAGTCAATGTGAATTTATTATTAAAAACTGAAAATTCTTTTAAAAAGTTTTAAAAGAGGATATTATGTAGTTATGAATGGTTATTTTTTTGATATGGATGGAACTTTATACAACAATAAGTTTCATGAAGTGAGTGAGAAAACATTTGAAATGTTAAATGAACTACAAAGCCAAGGACACTTTGTAGCTTTATCAACAAGTCGTTGTCAAACAGAATTAAAGAATCTTCCTTCTTGTATGAGAGATTTTAATTTTGATTGTATGATCAGTGATGGTGGTGCTTTGATTTTGGATCAACATAAAGAAATTCTTGAAATGAATTGTATTCCGAAAACGACAATGGAAACTATAGATTCATTTTGTAAGGAGCATGGCTTAGTGTATCGCTATAGTACGAGGGATGGAAATTATTTTGGTACACCGTATTCGAAGTATGCACATGATATCTATTTTCATTTGTATTTAAATAGTCCAGTTTTTAAGCCATATGACAAGGATGATGTATTAAATCTTCTTGTGTTTTGTGAAGGGAAAGATAAAGATAAATTTAGACCTTTGATCAAAGATTTGGGCGTTGTGGAATTTTTTGATTGTTTTGAGATTCGTGCTAGTCAAATAGATAAGGCAACGGCAGTTAAAAAAATCATGGATTTTCATAAGTTTGATACGACATATTGTTTTGGTGATGGTACAAATGATGTGGATATGTTGAAAATGGCAGATGTTGGTGTTGCGATGGGTAATGCGTGTGATGCATTAAAAGAAGTGAGTGATGTTGTGATTGGAAGAGTGGATGAGGATGGTATCTACAATTTCTTAAAAGAAAAAATAATAGCTGAATAGGAGGAGAATAAAATGGCTTATATTTTAGAGAATGATGTATTGACATTAGAGTGCACTGAAAAAGGTGGTGAAATGTTACACCTAGTGAAGAAGAGTACAGAGCGTGAAACATTATATCAAGGAAATCAAGGGTGGTCTGGAAGAAATCCTTCTCTATTTCCAATGGTAGGAAATACGTATACAAAGGATTATGAAATCGATGGTAAAAAGTATGCGATGAAAAATCATGGCTTGATTCGTTATGCGACTTTAAAGGGTGATGTTCGTAAAAATGAACTTGTATTTAGTCTAGATGCGAATGAACAGACATTAGCTCAATATCCTTTTAATTTCCATTTCGAGATTGGGTATAAATTGGATGGGAACAAAGTGTTGATCAATTATCATATTAAGAACAATGGTGAAAAGGATATGCCTTTTGGATTTGGTTTGCATCCTGCTTTTAAATTGGATGATGAATTTTCAACTTATACTTTAGAATTTGAAAAAGAAGAAAACACAAAACAATTGTTGTTTGATCCTAGCTACGAAAAGAATGTTGAATATCAGGATGTAGCGTTTAAGGAATGGAAATTGTCTCGAGATGATGTGAAGAAGTATGCGACAATTATTTATAAAGATTTAAAATCAAGTTTTGTGACTTTAAAACATGGAGATGAAGATGTTGTTCGCGTATCGATTGAGGGATATCCTTATTTGGCTTTATGGACACATGATAGTGCATCGGATTTCTTGTGTATTGAACCATGGTATTCTCATGGTGATTTTGAAAAGGAAACACCAGATTTCTATCATAGAGAAGGAACAATGATTTTAAAACCAAATGAAGAATGGTCTTGTTCATACTGGATTGAGGTGCTTTAAGAAGGAGAAATCCTTCTTTTTTAGTGTAAATTTGTCTTTTTAAAGAACAAATTTGCACTTTTTAGTTTACTTTCATTCAAAATCTTTTATTTTAGTTAAAAATAGTTATAATGAAGTTAGTTCAGAAGGAGAAAGAAAAATGTTCGGAAAAGAAAAATCAACTTGGGAAGAATTAAGTGGTATTTTTACTGCGCAGGAGATCTACCAACAACCTGCTACTTGGGCTAAGACAATTGCTCAAATCAAAAATGAAAAGGAAGCTCTTAAAAAATTCATGGAACCTGTATTAAGTGATCCAGATTGCGATATCGTATTTACAGGTGCTGGAACTAGTGAATATGTAGGTAATGCTTTATATTCATATGTTAACCGTTATACTGGTTACCATGCAAAATCATATGCTTCTACAGATTTAGTAGAAACTCCAGAAAACTATTTATCAAGAAACAAAAAGACTTTATTAGTGAACTTTGGTCGTTCAGGAAACTCTCCTGAAAGTGTTGGCTCAGTACAAGTTGCTGATGAAGTATGTAAGGAAAATGTTTATCATTTATTCATTACATGTAACAAGGATGGAGCTTTAGCAAAAGCGGCTGCTACTCGTGACAATGCTTACGATATTAACTTGACACCTGAAACTCATGACCAATCATTTGCGATGACTTCAAGTTTCTCTAACATGATGTTGGCTGCATTATTATGCTTCCGTTTAGATGATATTGATGAAGCTGCAAAAGAAATGGAAAGTGTTATTGCACAAGGACAAAAATTTGTTGATGAAGGATACAAAGTATGCGAAGATTTAGTAGCTGATTTTGCAGAATTCAACCGTATTGTATACTTAGGTGCAAACACTTTGAAGGGTATTGCTCAAGAAAGTCAACTAAAGATTTGTGAATTGACTGCTGGTACTGTTACAACTACATTTGATAGTCCAATGGGATTCCGTCACGGACCTAAATCAGTTATTAATGATGAATGTTTAACAGTTGTTTACTTATCAGATGATGAATATCAAAGACAATATGAATATGACATTATTAAAGAAATGAGCGGACAACGTAAAAAGAACCGTTTAGTTGCTGTTTCTAGTCATGCAGATGCTGAAATTGAAGGATTAGTAGATACATTCATTAACTTTGATTTAGATGCACCAAAAGATAATATTTTCTTAGGATTTGACTATATTTTAGTTGCTCAAGTTATCGCATTATTTAAATCATTGAGCTACAAGATTACACCAGACAATCCATGTCCAACTGGAGAAGTAAACCGTGTTGTTAAGGGTGTAACTATTTACCCATATACTGCAAAGTAAGAATTTAGAGGAGAAAAAAGAAGATGATAGGATTAATTGTTACTGGTCATGGCCACTTTGCATCTGGTTTAACTACAAGTTTAAACTTGATTGCTGGAGATGCAAAAGAATATGTTGCTGTAGATTTTGAGGCTACAGATTCAACAGATGATTTAGCAAAAAAATTAACAGATGCTATGGATTCATTAAAAGACTGCGAAGGAATCATTGTTTTAAGTGATTTAGCTGGTGGTTCTCCATTTAAAACGGCTGTTGAAATTGGTTTCCCAAGAGGAAATGTAGAAGTTGTTGCAGGTACAAACTTAGGTATGTTAGTTGAAATCAACTTAACTCGTACTTTCTCAGAAGATGTACATGCTTTAGCTGAATCTGCATGCAATGTTGGAAAAGATCAAGTTATGCGTTATGTATTCCAACACATTCAACAAAACGATGATTTATCAGATGGTATCTAATATTTAAGCTAGGCTTTGGCCTGGCTTTTTTTCTTTATTGTAATCTTTTCAAAAATTTGTAAATAAGGTATGATTATTTACAAATGGAGGTATCTTATATGGATTATAAAGGAAGAATTGAGGCATCTATTCAAGAACATTTAGATGCATATATGGATATTGTAAAAACACTATACGATAATCCGGAAACAGGTTTTGAGGAATATGAAACACAAAAGGTATTGGTGAAATATTTAAAGGATGCGGGTTTTGATGTAAAGTCTAGTGTTGTGGTAGACACTGACTTTGTGGCTGAATATAAATCTGGTAAAGAAGGACCAACTATTGCTTATATGTGTGAATATGATGCATTACCTGAAGTAGGACATGGATGTGGTCATAACTTAATTGCAGGAATTGGTATTGCGGCTGGTGAAGCCTTAAAGAGTATTATAGATGAAATTGGTGGAACCGTTCGTGTTGTGGGTACGCCTGGAGAAGAAAACTTTGGTGGTAAAGTTAAAATGAGTGAAGCAGGTGTCTTTGATGATGTGGATGCTGCTTTAATGGTGCATCCAGATACAGAAAATGGTGTTGGATCAAGATCATTGGCTATTCTACCAATTAAATATGAATTCTTTGGTAAGAATGCGCATGGATGTCATCCTCAAGATGGTCACAGTGCATTAGATGCAGCCATTAGTACATATACACAGATTTCAATGTTACGTCAATTTGTGACTCCTGGATCTTATATTCACGGAATTATTCGTGATGGTGGTTTAGCTGCCAATGTAATTCCTGCTTATGCAAGTATGGAATATTATTTTAGAGCTCCAACAATGGCTTATTGTAAAGAAATTGCAGCTCGTGCTGAGGATTGTGTAAAAGGATCATGTATTGCGAGTCAAACAACATATAAAACAAGTATGTATGAGTGTCCTTATGAAGATACAAAGATCAACTATGCTTTAGCGGACATGTTGACAGAAAAATATAAAGAGCTAGGTGTAGAACAAATCAATCCGGTGGATGAAGTTCCATGTGGGTCTACAGATGTGGGAAGTGTAAGTTATGTTTGTCCTACAATTCAGGGAACGATTAAGATTGCAGATTGTTCAGTGGCTGGTCATTCTAAAGAAATGGCAGCTGCAACAATTAGTGAGGATGGAAAAGCTGGATTAGTAACAGCGGCTACAGCTATTGCGTTAATTGGTTTAGATTTGATTACTGAACCTGAAAAGTTAGAAAAAGCAAAAAAAGAGTTTAAAGAAGGAACATGCTAGTTGGCATGTTCTTTTATTTTGTGAAAAGGTTTTCAAAATGGGATTTTGAATTGATTTTGTGATAATTATGTGTATTTTTTGCCAATTTTTATAATTGTTAGTGATAAAAATTAAAAAATTACTAAAAAGTGCAAACAATTTCTTAAAATGTGTAAAGAAATTATGCATAGAAAATGTATAATATAGTCAAGATAGTTATTCTTTAAAGAAGAAAGCGCTATCAGGAAGGAGAGAGAATATGCCAAATATCTTATTAACAAGAATCGACAATCGTTTGATTCACGGTCAAGTTGCAACTCAATGGAGTGGAGTTCTAGGAGCTAACTTATTATTAGTTGCAAATGACGCTGTCGCAAAAGATGAATTCCGTCAAGGTTTGATGAACATGGCTGCTCCAGCTTATGCTCAGACTCGTTACTTCTCAATTCAGAAGACAATCGATATTATTGGAAAAGCAAGCCCTGCTCAAAAGATCTTCATCATTTGTGAAACACCTCAAGATGTATTACGTCTTGTTGAGGGTGGTGTTCCAATTAAAAAATGTAATATTGGAAACATGCACATGTCTGAAGGTAAACGTCAAGTCGCTACTACAGTAGCTGTAAATGACGATGATGTTGCTGCATTCAAGAAATTGCAAGAATTAGGTGTTGAATTAGAAATTCAACGTGTACCTGACATCGCACCTGAAGATATTAATAAACTTTGGAGTTAATCCAAAAAAGGAGAAAATGAAAAATGAATATTGTAGAAATTGTGTTATTGGCAATTGTAACATTCTTCTTTGCCATCGACCAATTCTCATTAACTGAAATCGTTTATCGTCCTATCATTGCTTGTCCAATTATTGGTGCAATCTTAGGTGATGTAAACACTGGCTTAGTTGTTGGTGGTACATATGAGTTAATGATGGTTGGTAACATGCCAGTTGGTGGAGCACAGCCTCCTAACGCTGTATTAGGATCAG
The DNA here is from genome assembly GCF_934754935.1 of uncultured Holdemanella sp. Classification (GTDB taxonomy): domain Bacteria; phylum Bacillota_I; class Bacilli_A; order Erysipelotrichales; family Erysipelotrichaceae; genus Holdemanella. The sequence goes on from NZ_CAKVJB010000004.1 coordinate 29,938, forward strand.
TTGTTGCTATGATTTTCGCTGTTAAAGCAAAAATGGATATTAATGCTGCTTTAGGAGCTTGTATGATTTTCGCTACATTCGGACAATACGTTGTAACATTAACATTTACAATCATGTCTGGTTTAATGGCTAAAGCTGATAAAGCTGCTAACGAAGCTAACCCTAAAGGAATCACTGCTGTATTGAATACTTCAATGGCTATCTTAGGTACTTTGTTTGCTGTAATCGCTATTTTAGCTTATGTTGGTGGAACTGCTGCTTCTGGTGCTTTACAAAGCTTAAGTGAAAACGCAAGTTGGTTCATGGGTGGTTTAAGTGCTGCCGGTGGAATGATGCGTTTCGTAGGTTTCGCTGTATTGTTAAAGATTATGCTTTCTAACGACTTGTGGGGATGGTTACTAGCTGGTTTTGCTTGCGCATTACTATTTGGTAACGTTGAAGCTACAGCTTCTGCTTGCTTGATCTTAGTTGCATTCATCGGTGTTGCAATCGCATTATTAGACTTCAAGATTACTTCTATTGAAACAAAGGCTGCGCAGGGAGGTGTAAGTGATGGAATCTAATGCAATGACTTCTTACAAGGATACTACTCCTGCTGCAAGATTAGATAAACAGACTTTAAATAAAATGGTATGGCGTTCTTGCCAATTACAGGCTGCGTTCAACTACGAACGTATGCAATCTGCTGGTTGGTTATGGGCTATGTTACCAGGTTTGGAAAAAATCCACACAAATAAAGATGACTTAGCTGCATCTATGACTCACAACATGGATTTCCTTAATACTCACCCATTCTTCGTAACATTCGTTATGGGTATCGTATTATCAATGGAACAACAAAAAACTGATATTCAGACAATTCGTTCTGTACGTATCTCAACTGCTGCTCCATTAGGTGGTATTGGTGATGCATTGTTCTGGTATACATTGATTCCTATCACTGCTGGTTTAACTGCAAACATGGCTATTGATGGAAGCATCATGGGACCAATCTTATACTTCGTTATCGCATTCGGTGTTGAAATGGTTTTACGTTATGCATTAATGTACTGGTCATACAACTTAGGTTTAACTGCTGTTAAGATGATGACTGCTAACGCTAAAGCATTCACTCACGCTGCTAGTGTATTAGGTGTATTCGTTGTTGGTGCTTTAATTTCTAACTATGGTGGTGGAACTAAATTAGGTATCTCTATCGCTAATGGTGAAGGTGATCCAATCGTTATCCAAAACTACTTAAATATGATTTTACCTTGCTTAATCGCATTCGCATTCACTATGATGTGCTATGTATTGATTAAGAAGAAAAATTGGACTCCAGTAAAATGTATCGCATTATTCTTAGTAATCGGTATTGTTGGAGCTGCATTCGGTATCTGGGCTGGTGGATACACACCTCTAGTACCAGTTCCTTGGACAGTTATCTAGTAGGCTAATCTAACGAAGTTAGAATATTTTCTCTCAAATATAAGGTTGTAACGGATTATATCCTTACAACCTTTAATTTTATTTTTAGCTCATTAAATATGATAATTTAATGGTTTAAAAATAAAATTAAGGAGGTATATATTATGGCAGATAAAAAGTATCCAGTTCTTTATGCGACAAGTGTTAAAGGAACTATTTTTAGACATTGTGGAGTTTACAATACGATTTATTTTAACCTATATAATAATAAGGAATTAGAGGATAAACCTTATTATTTAGAATATATGGAAGAGACAAGGGATGAAGTATATAAGGCAATCCAGAATAAATTTACGATGTCTCAACCATTAAAAGTGACAAATGATCATAAGGTTTTTATTATTTTTAGAGGAAACATTGATATGCGTGATGTAAAGACGTTCTGTAAAATGATGTTGCAAGAGTTGGAATACTTTACGGAAGGTGTACATGAAGCAGATTATGCCGAATTAGAAACGATGTTTATGGAAATTGGGCGTGCTCCTACTTTTTTGAAAGCTTCAAAAGTTGGTGAAAAGTTGACACAAACCGATATTCTTGACAAAATAATGGTGCACATGGATGGTCATGATCAACCTCAGGATAATGGTTGCTTGACACCATATACGGATTATGTTGATTTTAAAGAGGAAGAAAAACGACAGAATCTAAAAAATGAAGAACTCGAAGAAGTAGTTGAGTGGTAAGGAGATAGTTATGGCAGAAGGAAGAAAGACAAGACAAAAACAACAAGCAGATTTAAAAGGAAATGTATCTGGTTGGCATGTTTATAAAGATGAGCGTGGAAGAGCTGTTTATTATGATGTATTCTCAAAAACAGGATATATTTTGGCAAACAATGAAGAAAGATATAAACAATTTAGTATGCGCTTTGTGATGGGACTAATTGGATTTATCTTGATATTGATGTTTAATATGCCTATCTGGTTATGTGTTTTAGCAGGTGTTGGTGTATATGCTTTTTTAGAATTTAGATTTAGAAAGTTTTTAGCAACTTTACCTCGTATTGAAAACTTTAAGTGTAATGAAAAAATGAAGAGTGAAGCTTCAATTAAAACATTGGAAACAAATAAAGTGATCTTAAAAATGGTTTTATTAATCGCTTTATCGGTATTGATTGTATTGAATGCACTTAATGAACATTATACGGGTTGGATGTTATATTTGAACTATGTGATTAGTGTATTAACAATGATTTTTGCGTTGTATCATGCAAAAGAATTAATTTCTAGAAAGAGTAAATAAAAGGTTCGGTTGAACCTTTTTTTGTTGCAAAAAAAATGCGCATCTTTAAGATGCGCACATTTATTTTAGCGAACCAATTCTTCTTGGTGACTAGCGTAAGTGTATTCTTCAATTGTATACATAACGCGTGCTTTGATTAGATCTTCAGGTGTATTGTTTAATTTACCTTCACGTACCAATGTATATTGGAAAGGCATGTATTGACTTAACAATGGTAATGGTACTGGGTGTTCTTTTAAGTTTGCCAATAATTTTGCTAAAGCGTTTTTAACATTTTCTTGAGGTAAATAATAACGGCAACGATCAGAGAATGAATATTTACGTTTAAATGCGATTTCATTTTCTGTTCCATGATAATATGGAGCCCATTTACCAGGATTTGCCAACATAGCTTTATCTAATTCTTCACGGAAGTGACTTGTTTCAAATCCGTAAACAGCAGCTAATTCTTCTTCAATCATACATAATGAGAAGATTCCTTCACGAGCAGCATAAGTTAGTCCTGGACCTACTTTTAAGATTCCTACACCATCTTCTACTAATTCACGTAATTTGAATTTAGTTTGATAGTCAGTTGAGTGTCCTTCAAATACTAATTTGTCAAAATCTTTAATACTTGCCATTAAATCTTTTGCACGTTCTCTATCATATTCTTCACATCCAGCATCTTTTTCTTCAACACCTGGTTGAACTACGGCTGCGATTACATGGTTCCAAGCATCAGCAATTCCCATGTCATTAAATGCTTTTTCAAAAGTAGCAACTGTGCTTTTGAAATCTTCTGGTTTAGTTACCTGCATTCCTGCATTTTCTTCTTGGGCTCCACCTGGAATTGGAACTTCACTACCAACAATATAAACTGGGTGAATAGCTTCAGGATTTTCTTGTAGTAATTCTTGATATGCTTCTTCACATACTTTTGCCAAAGTAGCTCCACGACGAGCGATTGTCTCATCACTTAAACGAGTGTTTGGATCATCATCAGCAACCTTCATACTTGTGTCGATATGAATTTTAGTAAATCCTGCACGTACATAGTCGTGAACTAATGTTTTTGCGTATTCCATAGCTTCAGCTTCTGGTTTATTTGCGACAGTTAATGGTCCTAAGTGGTCACCACCTAAGAAAATACGATCACTTGATAATCCAGCTTCTTTTGCTTTTTCATGACAGAAGTTGAAGAAATCTTGAGGTGTCATTCCAGAGTAACCACCATTTTGGTCTACTTGGTTTGCAGTTGATTCAATTAAAACACATGAATCTTGTTTTTTTGCGGTTTCCATTGCAGCCTCAATTACGAATGCATTACTTGAGCAGCATGAATAGATAGCTACGGCTTTACCTTCTTTTTGTTTTTTTACAATGTTTAATAATGGATTTTGTTTAGGCATTATATGTCCTCCTTAACTGATTTTATTATACAGTATCTTTAACTTTTTTTCCTTATTTCGATTAAAAGTCAACTAAAAAGTGCAAATATTTATAAATTGTTAAAAATGACAAAAGTATTACTAAAATGTTTATTTTAATTTGAAAGCGCTATGCTATAATAGTAGGAGAGATATATGGAGGAGATACAAATGAAAATTATTGTATGTGAAAACTATGATGAAATGTCTGCTAAGGCATTTGGTGTTATGAAAGAATTGTTGGATGCAAAAAAAGATGCTGTATTAGGGTTGGCAACAGGATCTAGTCCAGTTGGATTATATAAAGAAATGATCCAATATCATAAAGATGGATATAGTTATAAAGATATTAAATCTTATAACTTAGATGAATATGTAGGTATCGATCGTAAAGATCCTCAATCTTACTATACATTTATGTATGAAAATTTATTCAAGGATATCGATATTGATTTGAATAACACACATGTTCCTTATGGAAACACAGAAGCAGATTGTAAAGCGTATGAAGATGCTTTAAGTGAAGTATCTATTGATTTACAAGTATTAGGAATTGGACAAAATGGACACATCGGATTCAATGAACCTGGTACACCATTTGAAGAATTAACACACATTGTTGATTTGACAGAAAATACTCGTGAAGCAAATGCTCGTTTCTTCGATAATGATATCAATAAAGTTCCAACACAAGCTATTTCAATGGGAATTGGAACAATCATGAAATCTAAAAAAGTATTATTAGTAGCTAATGGTGAAAATAAAGCAGATGCTGTTAAAGCTATGATTGAAGGACCAATCGATACAGCATGTGCTGCAAGTGCACTACAAAATCATCCAGATGTTGTTGTTGTATTAGATAAAGCTGCCGCTAGCAAATTAAGTAAATAATTATATTTATCTTTGTAGGATAGGGAATTCATTTCTCTATCCTTTTTATTTGTGTTAAAATGAACATGTATGAAAAAATGGATATATAGAATTCTTTTAGTTGTTTGTCTTTGTGTATTTGGATATAGTGCCTATAATTTATGGGATATTTATTCACAAAAACAACAAGTAGAAAATGAAACTAAACAATTAGAAAAAAGTGTAATAAAGAAAAAGAATAAGGAAGAAAAACAAGTGTTAGATCCAGATTGGAGTAAGCTTAAGGCAGAAAATCAGGATATTGTCGCATGGATCTATGTTCCTGGGTGTGATATTTCTTTTCCAGTTGTGCAAACAAAAGATAATCAATATTATTTGAATCACACTGTGGGTGGGGAATATAATGATAGAGGTTCGATTTTTTTAGATGCGAATGCGAACGGGCAATTTCAAGATGATAATTCAATTATATATGGACATTCTGTAGAAGGTGGAGGTATGTTTACCTTATTAAAAAATTATTGTGATGAAGAATTTTTTGAAACTCATCCATCATTTTATTTGTTGACACCGGATGCGAATTATAAATGCCATGTTTTTACATTTGCGAAAACGACAGAAGATAGTGTATTCTATACAACGTCATTTGGTGATTATAGACATCAGACGTTGGATTCAATGCAACAAATGTCGACTTATTTTAATGAATTAGATGATATAGATGCGAATTATGTATCTTTATCTACTTGTGATTTAGAATTTGGATTCAATTCGAATCATCGTTTTGTCTTAACTGGTCTTATGGAAAAGACAAGTGACGATATTGTTTTAAAAGATTGATATATGATATACTTGGTGAGGTTTTTGATATGAAAATTTGTTTTGTGACAGGAGGAACAGGTGGACATATTTATCCGGCTTTAGCTTTGGCGGATAAAATGAAAGAACTTGATTCTTCAACTGAAATATTATTTATTGGAAATGATGATCGCATGGAAAAGGATTTGATTCCGCAAAATGGCTATGCGTTTAAGGCTTTACATACTTCTGGATTGGTGGGGAATGCATTTAAAAAATGTATGGCCGTTTGTCAGATGTTTAAAGCAGAAGGTAAGGCAAAAAAATATTTAAAAGAATTTAAACCAGATGTAGTTATTGGATTTGGTGGCTATGTGAGTGCGCCTGTTATTATGGCGGCTCATTCTTTAGGTATCCACACTGTAATTCATGAACAAAATTCTATTGTTGGTAAAGCTAACCAGCTTGTTATGAAAAAAGTGGATGCGATTATAACTTGTTATGAGAAGTGTAATGAGGTTTTCCCAAAGGAAAAGATTCACATGCTTGGAAATCCTAGAGCTACAATTGCCAAAGAAGCAAAATTTGATGAAGACTATTTTAAATCACTAGGCTTAGATTTAGATAAAAAGACCATTCTTATTGTGATGGGTTCTTTAGGCTCTAGTTCAGTAAATGAATTGATGAAGAGTGCTCTAAAAGATGTCGATGGGGATTTACAATTTTTGTATGTCTGCGGAAAAGATAATTCGCAAGATTTGAATTTATTTGAAAACCAAAAGAATATTCATGTTGTACCATATGTAGATACTTTGCGTATATATGGACATGTAGATGGAATGGTTTGTCGTGCAGGTGCTACTACGCTTGCAGAAGTAACAGCCTTAGGTATCCCGTCTATTGTGATACCAAGTCCTTATGTGGCTAATAACCATCAATTTTATAATGCGAGCATGCTTTTAAGGCAACAGGCTTGTCGTATTATTGAAGAAAAGGATTTAAATGCGGACACTTTGCAGGGACAAATTGTTTCTTTATACGCAAATCCTGTGGTATATAAAGAGACGCATGAGCATGCTTTGCAGATGGGAAAACCAAATGCAGCATATGATATTATAGATTTATTAAAAAATATATGTAAAAAGGGGAACTAATATGAGCATTAAGGATCGTTTAATGACGTATGCAGAAGTTTTAGAACATGAATCTATGAAGAAACACACGACTTTTAAGATTGGTGGCTTTGTAGATTATTATATTTATCCAAAAAATTGTACAGCTTTGATGTGTGTACTAGAAATATTGGCAGAAGAAAATATTCCATATTATGTACTTGGACGTGGATCTAACGTTTTATGTTCAGATACAGATTTTAATGGTGCAATTATAAATTTAGATCGTACTTTGAATGACTTTTATTTTGAACCAGATGGAATTTTAGTGGCACAAGCAGGATGTTCAATTATAAATATGGCCGTAGAAGCCATGAAAAGATCGTTGACAGGATTAGAATGGGCAAGTGGTATTCCAGGCTCTATTGGAGGATGCCTATATATGAATGCAGGTGCCTATAAAGATAATATGGCAAATCATTTAGTGGATGTATGTGTTTTAAAAGATAATACAATTTGTTGGATGAAGAAGGATGAGTTGGATTATGCATATCGCCATTCTATTTTTCAATCACACAAAGATTGGACTATTTTAGTAGGTCGTTTTCAATTAGAAAAAGGAAATCAAAATGATATTCGTGATCTAATGAATGCTCGACGCGAAAGAAGAATGAGTGCACAACCATTGGATAAGCCATGTGCAGGAAGTGTTTTTAGAAATCCAGAAGAAATTCCTGCTTGGAAATTGATTGAAGATTTAGGTTTACGTGGACATAAAGTTGGTGGAGCTAAGGTAAGTGAAAAACATTGTAATTTTATTGTGAATGATGATTTGACAGCTACAGCTCAAGATGTTCGTGATTTAATTCATGAAATCAAAGTTAAGGCTAAAAAAGAATATGATATTGACATGGTAACGGAAGTTGAGCAGTTATATTGGTAAAGAAAAAAATAAAGCTAACCATTAAACAAACGATTATTTTTAGTCTTGTTTTTATGATGGTATCTAGTGTTTTTGTGTATTACTTTTCTACAGATTCCCATGTCAAGGTTTTGTCGTGTAAAAATAATTATTATTTATCAGATAGCGAAGTTTATGATTTGGCAAATGTGAGTACAAAGACACGTCTTTATTTAGTTCCTTCTATATTACTTGAAAAAAGAGTAGAGAAGATGCCTTTTGTACAGTCTTGTAAAGTATCAAAAAAGAATCGTAAATTAACTTTTGATGTGCAAGAAAAATTAATTGTTGGTTATTATGTTAAGGACGATAAAAACTTTGCGTTGCTTCAAGATGGAACTTCGATTGAAATTGAAGAACAATATTTGAATATGATCGTGCATTTTCCTTTGTTGTCCGATTTTAATGCGAAACAACGTAAACAGTTGTGTGAACAATTTCAAAAACATAGCAAAATATTGACGCGTGACTTAATTGAAAAATTTGCGGAAATTGTACCTTATAAAACGAGTTACGATAAAAATATGTTTAAGATCACAATGCAGGATGGCAATATTGTTTATACGAATTTAAAAAGTATAAAAATGCTTTCAAAATACCAAAGTGTATTGACGAAACTTACGGGACAGTCGGTATGTTTGGTGTTGGATTCTACACATTCAACGATTGAAAAAGTAAATTGTGAGGATTTGAATTCTAAGAAAAAGGAAGAAGAACAAAAAAAGACTTCTGAAAAGACGGAAACAGAAACATCACAAGAAATTGAAAATCAAGAAGAAGAACAGCAACCAGATGATGAAGAAACAGAAAATGAGGCTGAGTGGGTCTATGATGAGAATACAGGAGTATATTATCATGAAGCTATAGGTATGTATTATGATCCAAATACAGATGAATATTATGATGAAAATGGCACATATTATTATTGGGATGAGGATTCGCAAAGCTTTGTAGAAGCGTATTAAGATTTGTGTTTATATTTTAAGTAGAGTATAATTAATAAAAACAGGAGGTTTTATTATGCCTATTAATAAATCAACAGAATACGGAAATATCGAAATTTCATTAGATGCGATTGCCAATTTAGCAGGTGGCGCAATTACTGAATGTTACGGTATTGTAGGTATGGCAAGCCAGAAAACATTGAAGGATGGCTGGGCAGAATTATTGAAAAAAGAAAACTATGCTCGTGGTGTTGTTGTGACACAAGATGAAACGGGATTAGTTTTGAATCTTTATATTATTGCATTACAGGGAATTAAATTAAGTCAAGTTGTGTATGAAGCACAAAAACGTGTTAAATATGTATTGGAGAAAACTTTGGAAGTAAAATGTAACGCTGTAAACATTTATGTTCAAGGTGTTCGTGCGGTAAAGTAGGGGTTAAGAGATGGAAAGAATTAATGGTATTTTATTTAAACAGATGCTAGAATCCGGAATGAATAACTTATCAAATCATTCAGCGGAAATTGATGCATTGAATGTTTTCCCTGTGCCAGATGGTGATACTGGAACAAATATGCATTTAACTGTATCGAATGGTGTAAAAGAAGCGCTTAAAACAAATTCGGATTCTGTAAAAGATATTGCGAAAACATTATCTCGTGGATTATTAATGGGTGCACGTGGTAACTCTGGTGTTATTACTTCACAGATTTTTAGAGGAATCTATCAAGCAGTTGAAGACTTAGATGATATGGATGCATCTCAATTGGCTCACGCTTTAGTGAATGGTAGTCGTGTTGCGTATCGTGCTGTTATGCGTCCGGTAGAAGGAACTATTTTAACAGTAGTTCGTGAAGCTGCAGATTATACATATGCATATACTACAACTGAAGAAGTTACAGATTGCATGGATGTTATGAAGAAGATGGTGGATGAAGCCAATGCTTCTTTACAAAGAACACCTGAATTATTACCTGTTCTTGCAGAAGTAGGTGTAGTTGATAGTGGTGGTAAGGGACTTTGTGTAATCTTAGAAGGTTTCCTTGCGGCTATGGAAGGTCATCCAGTTCAACTTGAAGGTGCAAAAGCAGCTGGTGAAAGTGCTCAGGCAAAAGTTGAAGGTGGAGAAGAAGAATATGGATTCTGTACAGAATTTATTTTAAAGTTATCTGAAAATGGTATTCGTCATTTCTCTGAAACTAGCTTTAAAGATGAATTAGCTACAATTGGTAATTCGATTGTGTGTGTGCAAGATGAAGATTTAGTTAAAGTGCATGTTCATACATTAGAACCATTTACAGCTATTAAAATGGGACGTCGTCAGGGTCGTTTTATTAAATTAAAAGTTGAAAATATGCAAGAACAGCATGACAATATTATTGAAAAAGAGGAAGAGGAAAAAATGGCAGAACACAAAAAATATGCCATTATTACCGTAGCTCCTGGAGATGGAATCAAGAAGATGTTCACAGAACTTAGAGCTGACATTGTTGTTGGTGGTGGACAAACAATGAATCCTAGTACAGAAGATTTTGTTTCAGCTGTTGAAAAGTTGAATGCAGATCATATCTTCATTTTACCTAACAATTCAAATATTGTTTTAGCTGCAAGTCAAGCTGCACAAGTTTGTTCAGATCAAGACATTCATGTGCTTCCAAGTAAAACAATTCCACAAGGTTTAAGTGCTTGTGTTATGTTCAACCCAGATGTTGAATTAGAAGATAACTTAGCTGAAATGAATGAAGCTATTGAAAATGTTAAATCTGGTGAAGTAACATATGCGATTAAAGATACAACATATGATGGTCTTGAAATTAAAAAAGATGAATATATGGGTATTTTTGGAAAAGATATTTGCGTATCTTGTCCAGATTGTATGGAAGCAACAAAGAAACTTTTAGATAAGATGTTAGATGAAGATAGCGAACTTGTTACTTTGATTTATGGTGATACAGCTACTGAAGAACAGGCTGAAGAAATTGCTGCTTATATCGAAGATAACAGTGATGCAGAAGTTGAAATCCATGAAGGAAATCAACCTGTCTACTCATTTATTATTGGTGTTGAATAGTAAACTAATGAATCCATCAGATTGAGTTCTGATGGATTTTTTTTCTTGTAGCCAGGATGCGATTGCGTGTATAATTAAAGCCGGAGAAACCTCTGAAATCTCTTTTTTAATCTTTTGGCTTGCGATTAAAGGATTCCATAGGTCCATTTGAAAGGCGTGCGTAATATTCTTTTTCTGTACGTGCGCTTTTTATATACACTTTTATACGGGTGAAGGAATTTACTATAGGTCTAAGATTTCTTCTTAAGAAACCTGCAAAGTCACGGAATATAGACTGATCAGAATTGTCATATTTATCAATCAAAGTGTTTAGATCAAGAAGGACATCGAATTCGTTATCGTATTCTGTATGATTGAATTGGATATATTATTCCTTTGGTGTACTTTGCCTTAGTTTATAGACAAAAGAAAAGACCGCTTGATGCGGTCTTGATTGTTTTATGCGTTTTGTTCTTGTTCTTGAAGTTTTGCCTTTTCAACAGGTTGAACTAATTTCTTTCCTGAACCAATGAAGATCATCAATCCTAATGCCATTAATAGAACAGCAAAGAATAATTGTAGTCCGTCTGTCATAAATGCAAATCCACCAGTTACGAATAATTTTAAGCAGATGTTGTATACTGACATTCCTAAGCTTGTCATTGTAACAACTAACATCATGATCATAGGTACATATAACATGTATCCTTTACGTCCTGTAACTTTTAAGAATACTGATAATGAAACTAATACCATGGCAGCTAATAATTGGTTAGCACTACCGAATAATGGCCAGATATTTAAGTATCCACCTAAACTTAATAGGTAACCACCAGCTAATGTGATCAATGTAGCAACATATTTATTTGTTAAGAAAGTGATAACACTGTTTGTTTCAGTTTCTTCATTTACTTCAAATAATTCTTGGAATGATAAACGTCCAATTCTAGCAACGGCATCTAATGATGTTAATGCCAAAGCAGAAACGAACATTGTCATAATGCATAGACCCCATTCTTGAGGGAATCCAAATTGAGAAATCAATCCAGTTACACCAACTGAGAACTTGATAAATGGTGTAGCAGTATCGGCAAATGCCATAGAAGATAATGTTTCATTTAATACGCCTTTGCTAGCTAAGCTAGTTAAAGATCCAACAACAACAATTACAAGTACTGCAAGTAATGATTCAAGTAACATACTTCCATATCCAACTTGTAACATATCACTTTCATTGCGGATTTGTTTAGAACTTGTTTCACTCGATACAAGTGAGTGGAATCCACTAACAGCACCACAAGCAACAGTAACAAATAATGTAGGGAAGATATAACTTCCTGTTGCTGATTTAAATCCTGTAAATGCAGGAGATGTGATTGTTGGATTTGATACGAATACACCAACAACTGCAGCAACGATCATTCCGATGAATAAGAATGTAGTCAAATAGTCACGTGGTTGTTTTAATACCCAGATAGGAGTAACACTCGCAAAGAAGATATAAACGAATACTAGATATACCCAAGTTTGTTTAGAGAAGTAAACTGGGAATGCGATTCCTAATGCTAACATCGCAACGATTAATGCGATACCAAGTACAGCTTGTTTCCATCCAGTAAGACCTGTTTTCTTTAAGAAGAAACCAAAGGCAATCGCAACAAATACATATAGAATTGTAATTGAACTTGCAGCTCCACTAGGTAATGATTGTGCACCAGCAGCATTGTATCCATTTAATGATCCTGCAACCATGTCGGCAAATGCAGCAATAACTAATAATGTAAATAACCAGCAGAACAAGAAGAATAATTTACGTCCTGTTTTACCAATATAAGTTTCAATGATTTGTCCCATTGATTTACCATGAGATTTAACAGATGCGTATAGAGCACCAAAGTCTTGTACGGCTCCAAAGAAGATGCCTCCGACCATTACCCATAGAAATGCAGGCAACCATCCAAATACCATCGCAAGTACTGGACCTGTAACTGGACCAGCTCCGGCAATTGAAGAGAATTGGTGTCCAAATACTTCCCATTTGTTACTTGGAACATAATCAACTCCATCTTCCTTTTCATAAGCAGGTGTCTTAGCTTTTGGATTGATTCCCCATGTTTTAACTAAATAGAGTCCATAAACTAAGTAGGCTGTTAGCAATAATGCAGCAGCGATAGCTAATAATAATAGACCATTCATAATAACTTTCCTCCCTTAAAACTTTCTATCCAAATATTCAAATAATAAAAAAAGACTTCGTCTATCTAAGACGAAATCTATCATTATTCCGTGGTACCACTTAGTTTGCAACACCTTTGTTGCCACTTAGAACTTCTTAACGCGAAGGACGAATCATTTTACTATCTTTTCAAATGATTAGCTCACAAGGGATAGCTCTAAGGACCGTTGTTATCATTTCACCAAAATTGATACTCTCTATGACCAGGTTTGCTTAAAGTCGTGTCTTGTTCACAGCTTTGAATATTTGTGGTTGTATAATATACCATCTTGAAAAACATGTCAACAAAAAATGTAACAAAATGTAAACTAATGTTTCCACAATTTACATTAATTACAATTGTCATTTATTTGTTAACGTGTAAACGTCTGTGCTATAATGTAAAAACGTTGTTGGAGGGGAATACATGATTTATATAACTGGCGACATTCATAGAGAGCAAGATATACATAAAATCAATCCTAGAGAGTTTATTGTTGGAGAAACTCTTACTGAAGAGGATTATGTTATTATTTGTGGTGATTTTGGTTGTATCTGGGATGGAAGTACAGGAGATAACTTTTGGTTAAAATGGTTAGATTCACTTCCTTGGAATACTTTATTTATTGATGGAAATCATGAAAACTTCGATGTATTAAATACATATCCTGTAGAGGAATATAAGGGTGGTAAAGTGCATCGTATTCGTTCTAAAATTTTTCATTTGATGCGTGGTGAAGTTTTCAATATTGATGGTTATAAATTCTTTACAATGGGTGGAGGATTTTCACATGATGTATGTTATCGTACGGAACATAAAAATTGGTGGAAAGATGAAATTTGTACGATAGAAGAGGCCAAACATGCATTTGAAATATTGGAAAAGAATGAGTGGAAAGTAGATTATATCTTGTCACACGATACTTATTCATCGCATCCATTGGCTCATAAATATGAAACGGATATGAGTCTATATGGAGATGATTATTATGATTTACATGATTGTTTGGAAACTGTTGAGAAGAAAACGGATTATAAAATATGGTTTAGTGGACATTATCATGATGACAGAATTCATTATTCAGATTCAGACAAGCCTTGTTTGACTTTATTTGATCGAGTAGTGTTATTAGAAAATATTGATGAGGAAATGAAAAGCCTGACTAAAATTTAGTCAGGCTATTTTTTTTAAAGGATGTCTTGAAGATTATCTTCAATTGTTTGTTTTAATGTATCGAATGAGTGATCAAATCTTTGTTGATCATTTTCATTTAAGTGTAAACGAATAACTTGTTCTACACCATTTGAGCCAACAACGCTTGGTGTTCCAATAAAGTATCCTTCTTTACCATATTCACCATTTTGGTATGCACTAACTGGTAAAATGGCACGTTCATTATTTAAAATACAAGATACGATACGTTTTAATGCTAAACCAATTCCATAGTAAGTAGCACGTTTTAATTCGATGATCTTATAAGCTTTGTCACGTACATCAATATAGATTTCTTGTAGTTCACTTAAAGAAATATCATTTTCATCTAAGTATTCAAGTAAGTTTTTGCATCCAATATAAGAGTGAATCCAAGGAACGAAACTAGAATCTCCATGTTCACCCATGATATAAGCGTGGATGTTGCTGTCGGCAAATCCTAATCTTTCGCTTAATGCATGACGTAAACGAGCTGTATCTAACACTGTACCTGATCCAACAACGTGGTTTTTAGGCAATCCACTTTCTTTCCATGCAACATAAGTCATAATATCTACTGGGTTGTTCGCAACAACTAAGATACCGTTGAAATTATTTTCTTTTAAGGCTTGGCATACACCTTTAGTGATGTTTGCGTTGATTTTAACTAAATCCAAACGAGTTTGACCTGGCTTTTGAGCAGCTCCAGCTGTTAAGACAACAATGTTAGTGTCAGCAGCATCTGCATAAGTTCCAGCTGTGATTTTCATCTTAGTATCTGCATATACAAGACCATCACTTAGGTCCATTTGTTCTCCTCTTGCTTTGTCTTCATTCACATCAACTAAAACAAGTTCATCAACACCTTTTTCAGAAAGCATTGAATAGGCAAAACTCATGCCGACAAACCCTGTACCAACAAGCATGATTTTTCTTTTTTTGATTTTTTCAGACATAAACTTCATTCTCCTTCTTATATCTACACGTATATTATAGGTTAGTTTCAACTAAAAAGCCAGTGTATCGCTGGCCTAATTCGTTTGAGTTTGTGCTTGTAAGACAATTTCGACTTCAATTTTTTTAGAATCTCTTTCAACAACCATCTTAACAGTATCCCCAATTTTATGTTTTTTTAATATCGCTTTTACATCACTAGTTGACTGGATCTTTTCTCCATCAAAACTGATGATTCGATCATTTTGTTTTAATCCGGCTTTATCTGCAGCTCCATTCTTTACAATCTGCACGATATAACATCCATCTTCATATTTAGAATTTTGTGTTTGATTACTTGAAGTATAGTCATATAAGCTTACATTTAAAGCGGGTCTAGAAGTTACACTTCCATTTTGCATAAGTTCTGTAATAACATCTTTGGCAGGTGTAATTGGAATCGCAAAGCCTAATCCTTCAATTCCTGTAGAACTTTCTTTTGCATTTACAATACCGATTAGATTACCATCTGCATTAAATAATCCACCTCCAGAGTTTCCTGGATTAATGGCGGCATCAGTTTGTAGTAAAGTCATTGTTTCATTGTCGATCGTGATTTGCCTGTCGGTTGCAGAAATAATACCTGTAGTAACTGTGCCGCCAAGTTCGCCTAATGGATTTCCAATCGCAATGGCAGGATCTCCTACTTGTAAAATATCGCTATCACCTAAGGTAGCAGCTAAAAGATCTTGTGCATCAATTTTAATGACAGCTAAATCGGTTTGTGAGTCTGTACCAATAATGGTTGCATCATATTCTGTGCCATCTGTTGTTGTGACTTTTAAACTTGTTGCACCACTCACAACATGATTGTTCGTGACAATATATCCATCTTTGCTAATGATGACCCCACTACCTGCGCCTTGAGAAACATATTGACCAAAAATTGAATTTCCACTAGAAACTGATTCTGTCGTAATTTCTACTACGCTATCTTTACATTTTTCTACGATATCCGAAACATCAGAAACTTGTACGGTTTCTGAATTTGATTTTGTGGTTTCTTGTTTAATAGTTACATTTGTATTGTTCGATAAATGGCTACCAGCATAACCAGCGCCAAAACCTACAATGCCAGATAATGCGATCGTACCGATTGTGGTTAGAATTTTGTTTCGAACAGGAACGTATGTTCGAGGTTTAAATTCTGGTGGTGTCTGCATATCAAATCCTCCTTGTTCTAATTATATTTAGTAGTATACACCATTTAATATTAAATATATGCGTCAAATACACCTTTTTGTCTATACAAATTTGGGAATATTTGTTTTCAGTGCTATAATAACTTTATAGAAAGCACGTTTAAGGGAGGTTTCGTATGCCAGTAAAAACGACAAAGAAAGTTACAAATAAAAAAGTAGTAAAAGAAGAAACAAAACCAGCTGTTGAAACTAAAAAAGAAGAAGTAAAACCTGCAGAAGTAAAGAAAGCTCCTGCAAAGAAAGTTACAAAACCAGCTGTTGAAGTTAAAAAAGAAGAAGTAAAACCTGTAGAAGAGAAGAAGGCAACTGCTACAAAGAAAGCTCCAGCTAAAAAGGCAGAAGCTAAACCTGCAGAAGAAAAAAAGGCAACTGCTACAAAGAAAGCTCCAGCTAAAAAGGTAGAAGCTAAACCTGCAGAAGAGAAGAAGGCAACTGCTACAAAGAAAGCTCCAGCTAAAAAGGCAGAAGCTAGACCTGCAGAAGAGAAGAAGGTAACTGCTACAAAGAAAGCTCCAGCTAAAAAGGCAGAAGCTAAACCTGCAGCAGAAAAGAAAGCACCTGCAAAAAAAGCAACTGCTACAAAAAAAGCTCCTGCAAAGAAAGCTACAACTAAAAAAACAACTACTAAAAAGGTAACTACTAAGAAAATGACTAAAGAAGAACAATATGCGAAGTTATCATTAGATACATGTCTTGATTTGGCAAAAGCTATGTCAATGGATGTAACTCGTGATTCAATTATTCAACAATTGATTTTAAATCCAGATGTAAAATCAGTTTCAAAAGATTTAGTAAATAAATATCAATTGACAGGTAAATTTAATTTTGAAGAAGATGGATATGATGAAGGTCTAGTGGAAGTATTAGTATCTAAAGTATATGAAACTGCAGATATTAAACCTCAAAAGGCTGAAGATCTACAAGCTGATGTAGATCATGCATTGAATTATAAATTTACAGATGTTGTTGCGGATGGAGAAGAATACAAAGCTCAATTTGATACAATGCGTAAAGTATTAATGATTGCACAACACAAAGATATTCATGATTCAAAAAAATTAGATGAAGAAATTGGAATCGATGTTGAAAAATTCGTTGAAGAATTCATGGATCTTGCGTACAGTGTTTTAAAAACATGGAAATATGAAGATGTAGATTATTATGAACACTTCATTTATGCTGTATTATCACAATTAGAAGATTTACACGACACATATAGAAATCGTATTATGATGGATGTTGCTGATCTATATATCTTACATGGAGATTATGGATTAGGAGATGCAGATTATGGTTATATCTTAAGAGAAAATCAAATCAAAGATTATATCTATTATCGTTATGCTTCTATTTATGAAGGTGTGGATAAAGACAAAGCAAAACAAATCGCAAACCAAGCTTTACAATTTGTAGATGATCGTTTTACATATTATCCAAATATTATTGCAGTTTTAGAAGGTTAATGTGAATTCTGCTTGATTTTTAAAGGTGTTTTGCATATGATATATTTTGCGAATACTTTTAATCAAGGAGGATACAATGGCAGCTTCAAAAATTCCTGTGTGGATTAAACAATGCCTTGATCAATATGGTAACTGTGCGTGTGGACGTGCTATTACTAAAAAAATTGGTAAGGAGAATCTTTTACAAATTCTTGAAAATGAAGGATACCCATGTGAATTGGAAATCTTGAGTGATCAAAAAGACAAAAGTGCATATCCAAAAGATGGAACATATATTTTAACATTAAAAAATCGTCAACCTTTAATGGCTGACGAAGATGAAGACGAAGAATAAGCACTTCGTCTTTTATTTTTCTAAATTTTTAATAATTTCATCTGTAAATGCATCTGTAGTAGCTTTTCCGCCAAGATCAGGAGTCAATACCTGCTTTTCTTCAAATGTTTTATTTAATGCATTTCGAATCTTTGTTGAAACACTTTCCTGATGAAGATCATCTAACATCATACAAGCCGATAATAATAAAGCACTCGGATTTGCGATATGTTTTCCGGCAATATCTGGAGCACTTCCATGAACCGCTTCATACATAGCATACTCATCGCCTTTGTTGCAACTTGGAAGTAAACCTAATCCACCAATCAAGCCACTGGTTAAATCAGAAACAATATCTCCATAAAGATTTGGCATTACCATAACATCAAATTGCTCTGGATGCATGACAAGCTGCATACAAGTGTTATCTACAATTAAGGAATTAGATTCGATTTGAGGATATTCTTTGGCCATATCTTCAAAAATATGAAGAAATAAGCCATCACTCATTTTCAAAATATTCGCTTTATGCACACAAGTTAATTTTTTACGATTATTTTTTACACAATATTCAAAAGCAGCCCTAATAATTCTTGTACTTGCTTTTTTTGTGATGATCTTATAGGCATAAACTGTATTTTCATCAACCTGTTCTTCTTTACCAACATATAAATCTTCTGTATTTTCTCTAAAAGTCACAATATCTACATTGTTAAATCTTGTCGCAATACAAGGATTGGATTTGGCAGGACGAATATTAGCCCATAAATCATACTTATTTCGCAATGTAACATTTAAAGAACGAAATCCTTTACCAACCGGCGTTGTGATAGGGGATTTTAATAAAATTTTGTTCTTTTCATAAGACTCAAAAGCTTTTTCAGGAATATATTCCCCAGTTTCTTCATATACTTTTGCACCTACATTAAATACTTCATATTCTAACTTTGCGTTTGCAGCATTTAACACTTTAATGACGGCATCCGTGATTTCTGGACCGATTCCATCTCCTTTAAAAACTGTTATTGTTGTCATTTGATTTCCTCCATTTCTCCTACATATACATTGGCAGGTCGAATCAATTTACGATTGGATTGACGATTCTCCAAATGATGACTTACCCAGCCAGCTGTTCTACTGATCGCAAATAATGGTGTAAATAGATCGGATTCAATACCAAGTAATGAATATACATAGCCTGAATAATAATCCACATTTGCGCAAACTTCGATACCTTTTCTTTCTTTCATAACCTCAATAGCAACTTTTTCAAAAGCATGAATACAATTGTAAATATCTTCTTGTCCTTTTGATTTGGCTAAAGCTTCACATTGCTCGTGAATTAATAGTGCACGCGGATCACTCTTAGTATAGATCGCATGACCAATACCATAAATAAGTCCACTGTGGTCAAAAAAGTCTTTATCTAATAAGCGATTCGCAATTTTTTTAAGTGTTGTTTTATCGGTTGTAAATCCAACCTCATGGAATATGGCTTTAAACATATTTGTTACTTTACAATTAGCACCACCATGTTTAGGTCCTTTTAATGAACCAATGGCAGCCGAAATGCAAGAATAGATATCTGTTCCTGTACTAGATATTACGACATTGGCAAAAGTAGAATTGTTTCCACCACCATGATCAGCATGAACCATTAATAAAGTATCCATGATCTTAGCTTCTTCAAATGTATATTGATCATTTCCTCTGGCCATGCATAGAATGTTTTCAGCTAAGCTTCTATCTGGATAAGGATATGATTTAAATACTTTGTTTCGTGCGTATGAAAAAGTGAAAAGTGGAATACTCGCAAGAATATTTAATCCTTTCATCATTCTTTCTTCTAGATCATCTGTATCTGCACTTGGATCTTTCGCATATAATTTTAATACTTCGATCTGAAGTGCATTCAATATGTTTGGTGTTTCATACTGTAAATCAACAGGCCCCATTTTAAAATTTAGCAGGTAATCTCTAAAAGTTTTTAATTGATCAGTATTTGGTAAGGTGCCAAAAATTAAAAGATAAGCTGTTTCTTCAAATCCACAGATTTTGTCTGAAGGTTGTTTGTTGACTAAATAATTGATGGGATAACCCCTGTAGATCAATTGACCATCAATGTTATATTTTTTTTCATGAATAATTTTATATCCAATAACATCACAAATCTTAGTCAGTCCTACTTTAACTCCCGTACCATTATCGTTTCTTAGCCCAGCTTTTACGCGGTATCTAGAGTATAGGGAAGAATCAATATAATTGTGTTCTTCATTATCTTGATAGATTTCTTTAAGTGTATTCACTTTCTGAAACCTCCTTTCGTGTGTTTCATATTATAACATAAACTTTCATTTTGTTACATTTTTTGTTATAATTCATTTCGGGAGGATATTGTCAATGCAAAATTTAACATACAAGATTCTAGAAAAACATTTATTAAAAGGAAAATTAGAAGCAGGTCAACCCATTGAAATTAAAATGGATCAAACCCTAACACAAGATGCGACAGGAACTATGGCCTATATGCAGTTTGAAGCTATGGGAGTGAAAAAAGTAAAAACAGAATTGTCTGTTAGCTATGTTGATCATAATACACTACAAAACGGATTTATGAACGCAGACGATCATGCATATCTTCAAAGTGTAGCTAGTAAATATGGTATTTATTTTTCTAAAGCAGGAAATGGAATTTGTCACCAAGTTCACTTGGAACGTTTTGCGAAGCCAGGAAAGACTTTGATTGGTTCGGATTCACATACACCTACATCTTCAGCTATGGGATGTATCGCAATTGGAGCCGGTGGATTGGATGTTGCCAAGGCAATGGCCGGAATTGGCTATCGCTTAACATGTCCTAAAGTTGTCGAAGTAAAATTAACAGGAACTTTAGCTCATGGGGTTTCTAGTAAAGATATTATTTTAAAACTATTAGAATTATTAAGTGTAAAAGGTGGAGTTGGTAAAGTCTTTGAATATACAGGCGAGGGTGTTAAAAATTTGAGTGTTTACCAAAGAGCAACCATCACAAACATGGGAGCCGAACTAGGAGCTACTACATCCATTTTTCCAAGTGATGAAGTGACTCATGAATTCTTGAAGCGCCAACAAAGAGAATCTGATTATATGCCATTAAGTGCAGATGAAGGTTGTCATTATGATGAAACTGTCGAAATCAATCTTGATGAACTTGTACCATTAGCTGCATGTCCAAATTCACCAGATGCCGTAAAAAATGTATCGGAACTTGCAGGTATGAAAGTAGATCAAGTTGCGATTGGTTCTTGTACAAATTCAGGCTATGAAGATTTAATGAAGGCAGCCGCTATTTTAAAAGGGAAAAAAATCGCCCATAATGTAAGTCTTGTTGTTTCACCAGGATCTAGACAAGTACTTATGAAATTAATTGAAAATGGTGCACTTTCAACATTCGTATCTTGCGGAGCTAGAATTCTAGAATGTACATGTGGACCTTGTATTGGTATGGGACAAAGTCCAAAAAGTGATGCCGTAAGTTTACGTACTTTTAACCGTAACTTCTATGGTCGAAGTGGAACACTAAGTGCTGGAATTTACTTGGTATCACCAGAGGTAGCTGCGGCAAGCGCTATTACAGGCGTCATTACAGATCCAACGACATTAGAATATGCCGATGAATTTGAAAAAGAACAAAGCTATATTGATGATTCATTGATTTATGCTCCAAGCAATGATCCAGAAAATGTAGAAATTGTTCGTGGGCCAAATATTAAGCCATTACCCGTAAATACACCAATGGATCAAACTATTGATAAAAAAGTTGTCATCAAATTACCAGACAATATCACGACAGATCATATAGCGCCAGCTGGAGCTAAGGTTCTACCGTATCGATCAAATATTGAAAAATTATCTACATTCGTATTTGAGAACAATAAGCCTCATTTTGATGAAGTATGTAAAGAAAATAATGGAGGTATTATTGTGGCCGGTGAAAACTATGGTCAAGGATCAAGTAGAGAACATGCTGCACTTGCACCAATGTATTTAGGTATAAAAGCAGTTTTAACTAAGTCCTTCGCTCGTATTCACCTAGCTAACTTAGTCAACTTTGGCTTGTTGCCACTTGTATTTGATGATAAAGCCGATTATGACAAAATCGATGAAATGGATGAATTGAAAATTGAAAATGTCGATTCACTTTATGATTCATTTGATTTAACTGTTGAAAATGTGACAAAGAAAGAAACATATAAAGTACATGCACCTATTAGTAAAGAAGATGTTGATATTCTTATGGCAGGTGGAGCATTGAACTATATTCGTAATCAACAATAGGGACGTTTTTTAAAGACGTCTCTTTTCTTGTGGTATAATATCATAGAAATTAGGTGAGAAAGTCAACTACCCGCCAATGAATTGGCAGGCTTGTAAAAGCCTAGGTTGACTAGCCTAAGTGCTTCGGGCACTACGTTAAGAGAGAATATATAGTTACCCGTGGATGTAACACCTAGTCGGCGGCTCTAAGAAGATACATTAAAAAGTTCTGTAGGGTAGGAACTGTGTGTGTCTTATTACAAACCTCTTATTAACATTGGCGAAGGTGTCATATACGGCTCGATATGTGCCGGCTTACCGCTTTAAGCATATCACAAAAAAGGAGGTGCCTTATATGGTATATGTATTAGATATCGATGGACAGCCACTTATGCCAACTTCAAGGCACGGAAAAGTAAGAAGGCTGTTGAATAGTCATCTTGCTAAAGTAGTAAAGCGTTGTCCATTCACGATACAGCTTTTATATCAAAGTACAAAAGAAACACAACCTGTATCTCTTGGTGTAGACGCAGGAAGTAGACATATTGGTCTGTCTGCTACAACAGAGCAGGAAGTTGTCTATCAGGAAGAACTTGTTCCTCGCAATGATATTGTAAAACTGTTATCAGCAAGACGAGCGTTGCGCCGTTCTCGAAGGAATCGAAAGACAAGATACAGAAAGGTTAGATTCAACAATTGTGTGCATTCTAAACACAAAGGATGGCTGGCTCCATCTGTAGAAGTCAAGATACAGGAACATATAACAGCCATCAAGAGAATATGTCAAATTTTGCCTATATCTGATATTCATGTAGAAACAGCAGAATTCGACCTTCAGCGTCTAAAAGCGATGGAAGAAGGAAGGCCGCTCCCTGTCGGCACAGATTATCAGCTTGGGGAACAGTACGATTTCTATAACACAAGACAGTATGTGCTTCATCGAGATGAATATACTTGTCAGTGTTGTGGTACGCATGATAATAATGTAAAACTACATGTGCATCATGTCGAAAGCCGTCAGACAGGTGGAGAGGCACCTAACAATCTGATTACACTTTGTGAGCACTGTCATAAATCAATACATGCCGGGAAGATGATGCTGCCAAAAGGCAAGAAACGAGGCAAGTCCTATCGTGATGCTGCTTTTATGGGTATCATGCGTAATACTCTGCTAGAACGTTTAAAAAAAGAAGTAAATGTTCCAGTGACGATGACATATGGATACATCACAAAATACTGGCGCGAGAAGGCTGGCTTAGAGAAAAGTCATATCAATGATGCCATCTGCATCAGTAAGCATCCATATGCCAGACCTTTGGAGACTTATTATCTGACAAAGGCGGTTCGACACCACAACCGACAGATTCATAAGACCAAATTCAGTAAAGGTGGTATTCGTAAACGCAATCAGGCGCCATATCTTGTAAAAGGATTCCGTCTGTTTGATAAGGTCTTGTATCAAGGCGAAAGCTATTTCATCTTTGGAAGGCGAATAACAGGATATTTTGATATAAGAACGCTTGATGGTACCAAGGTAAATAAGGGTTCTACCAGCTATAAGAAATTGAGGATTCAGGACACAGCAGAAGCATATTTGACGGAGGTGAGAGCAATTCCTCACATGAATGAATTCACGTGTGTCCTTGCTTAGAATAATGAAAGAAAAACAGGAACAAATTGTAATGCGTATTTCTTTTTGGTCCGGTGTTGTATTTGCGCTTGCAGAATTGATTATGGCTATTTATTCTAAATCCCAATCGGTTCTTGCAGATACTGTCTATGATTCAACTGAACTTGTAGTCATTGGATTAACCATTTACATTATTCCTTTATTTTATAAACCTGTAACCGAAAAACATCCCTTTGGATATGCACAACTTGAAAGTATAGTGATCTTACTAAAAGGCTTTATGTTTATAGCGGTTATGATGGCTTTGATTATGAATAATATTCAAATCATGTTGAATGGAGGAAATGAAATTGATCACATGCAAGTATCGATGTTTGAAACGATTTTAACATGCTTTTCAGCATTGATTTTATTCATACTTATGCGAATCAATAAAAAGGTAACATCTCCTACAGTGGATGTTGAGATCTATGGATGGAAAATTGATGTGTTTTCAAGTGTAGGTGTATCGCTAGCGTTTTTCTTATCTTCGTTTTTAACGCATACACCATTCGCTTTTATATCACCCTATTTTGATCAAATTGTGGCAATCGTATTGGCTTTAGGTATGATGAAAGAACCTATTCAAATGATTGGAGATAGTTTTAGAAGCTTAATGCTTTTAAGCCCAGATGAAGAAGAAGTCACAAAAATAAAACGCATTTCTTCATCTATATTAGATAATTATCCCTATGACCCTGTTTTCTATGATATTACAACGACAGGAAGAAAAATGTGGATATCGATTTACTTCACAACACGTGTTGACACAATGTCTTTTACAGAACTTGAAGTAGCCAATCGAGAATTAAAAATTGCTCTTCAAAAAGAATATGAAGATTGTTTTGTGGAACTTGTTCCCAATGTTTTAGCGAATAAATAGGAGAATTTATGGAAAAGAAAATAAAATTAGTATGTCCTGAATGTAATAAGGAATTTAATACAGATATTTATACTTCAATCAACGTGCAATTGGACAAAGATATGAAGACAAAGATTCTGAGCGGAAAGCTATTCGAAATAGAATGTGAACATTGTCATGCTAAATTTCATATACCATATCCCGTTTTATACCACGACATGGAAAAGAAACTTTTGATTCAATATACCGAAGAAAAGGATTTAGAATCGAGTAAAGACGTTTTAAAAAATGCCAATGTTGATGCAGATTATACAGTACGTATTGTCGATAATGAGCGAGACTGGATTGAGAAAATTTTGATTTCAGATAGTGGATTGGATGATCGTATTATGGAATTATATAAGCTTTTAGTACTTTCCCAATATGAAGATGCTGATAATGTGAATGGTTTATATTATTGGAATATTCAAACATTAGAAAATCCTCATTACGTAATGGTGTTGGATGAAAAAGAAAGTGACAAAATGCATTTTATGCCATTCCATGAAGGTGTATATAAACAAGTAGAAGAAGTATTCTTATCGGATATTCAACAAGATTATGTAGTAGATGCTTCTTGGGCTGTTTCAAATACGAAGGTGATTTAATGATTGAAAGCATTCATGCGTGTGTGGATCTTTTACATGTGGGGTATCGCGTAAAAGATGAATATGATCCGATTATTTTAAATGTATATCATTGTTTAAAAGTAGAAGGTTTAAATGATGAAAAATATATGTTACATATTGATTCTGTATTAAAGAAAAGTATTCATGACTTAAATGAAACACAAATTTGTACATATATTACATATGTGTTTGAAAAAGAAAAGTATGTACCTTACTTTTTAAAAAGCTTCATTGAATCAGGAATGTTTAAAGAATTATTACTTAGATATCTATCATTAAAAGAATCCGATGCACTTCAATGTATTAAATTAAATCGAAATCTATTAAGTAAATGGCATTATGCGAGTGTATCTGAAGAGGTGGCTCAAAATTTAACAATCAGCGCAAATGGCAGAGTATACCTAACTCGATATATCATGACAAAAGAAGGTGTAAAACCACTAAAAACTCAACAGGCAAGTATATCAAAATCAGATGCGTGCGAAATATTAGATGCGATTTCAAAATTGGACTTGGAGTCAAAAGAAGTCGAAGAAAATGGCTGGCAATTAAAAATGTATAAAAATTATTGTGGAAAAAATCGTCTTGTGAAGACAATTGAACATGATGCGAAGAATCCAGATGGCTTGAATGAAAGAATTCGTTCAATTCTTCCTTTTGAGCATTTGTTCGTATTTGGGGGTTCATATTATTCGCGGGAGAAAATGTAAAATATTTACATTTATTATTGACATTTATTTTCAATGAGATTATATTATTTTCAAAGCAATGAAAAGAAATAGTAGGATAGTACTGCTTCAAGAGACTTTCTGGTTGGTGCAAAGAAAGAGTAAGGCTATTTGAACACGTCTTGGAGCTGTAAAGATGAAAATAGTAGTTTTTAACGTATTCCTGGCGTTATCAGGTTTGAGGCTATGAATAGCGAAATAAGGTGGAACCACGTAAGTTAAACTTTCGTCCTTAGGACGGAAGTTTTTTTGTTTATAGGGAGGTCATTATGCAGCAGATACAATTACCACAAGGAATGAAAGATACAATTTTACAAGAATGTGAAAAGAAAAAATATCTACAAAATACTTTAGAACAAATTTTTGAATCCTTTGGATATGAAGAAATTATTACACCAACAATTGAATATTATGAGACATATGAAAATGCGTTTAAAAATATTCAAACGACGGATATGTATAAATTTTTTGATGAAAATGGAAGGATCTTAACATTAAGAACCGATATGACCGTTCCGATTGCACGTGTGTGCGCAAGTAAGTTTAAAGATTCAAAACCTCCATTTCGCTATCGATATACTTCCAATGTATTTAAAGTACGTCAAAAGTTTGCCGGCAAAAGAAGCGAAGTTACAGATTGTGGCATTGAATTAATTGGATTGGATTCAAAAAGTGATGTTCAAGTTTTATGTTGTGCTTTAGAAGTGATGAAGAATTTTAAAAACTATACATTAGAAATAGGAAATGTTCAATTCTTTCAGGCTGCCTGTAAAGTCGTCCGCCTAAGCACAGAAGAAATCAATACTTTAGCAGATTTAATTGATAAAAAGAGCATGGTCGATTTAAAAGTATATTTAGATTCACTATATTTAAGTGAAAAAATTGTGGATTTCTTTATGCACCTGCCATTTCTTTGTGGAGATGTAAATATTTTAGATGACGCATACGCATATTGTTTTGATAAATCTTTAAAAGATGTTTTAGATTCCATGAAAGAATGCATTCAATCCTTAAATGAATTGGGATATTTAGAAAATGTAACAATCGACTTAGGAAAAGTAGCCCATCTTGACTACTATACAGGAATTATTTTTGAAGGCTATGTATCTGGTGTTGGAACAAGTATTTTAAGTGGAGGAAGATATGATTGTTTACTTAAAAAATTTGGTCGAGACCTACCCGCTTGTGGCTTTAGTGTAAAACTAGATCCACTTATTGATCATGTCGATGTGCAACCTAAAAAGAAATTTATAATTTATTATCCAGAATCTAAACAAATTGAAGCTATAAAACAAGCAAATACATTGCGAAAAGAAGGAAGTGTCATATTAGAGCCTTCCTTAAATGAAACAATTTATGTAAAGGAGGTAGAATGATGGGTTTATCTATTGCACTGACAAAAGGACGTCTAGAAAAACAGACCGTATCTATGTTAGAAGAATTAGGATACGGAATTGAAGCTCTAAAAGATAAGGGACGTGCACTCGTTTTTAAAGATTCAATCGAAGATATTCAATATTTTTTAGTGAAATCCAATGATTGTATTACTTATGTCAATCATGGAGTTGCCGATATTGGTGTTGTAGGTAAAGATACAATTCTAGAGAATGAGAATGATAATTATGAATTGTTAGATTTAAAAATTGGAAAATGTAAATTCATTGTGGCAAGTCTACCAAAAAATAAATTGTTTTCAAAAGTAGGACATATCAAGATTGGTACTAAATATCCAACGGTTGCCAAACAATATTTTTTATCAAAAGGTATGGATGTGGAAATTATTAAAATTGATGGTTCCGTTGAATTAGCTCCTATTCTAGGTTTATGCGATGGAATCGTTGATATTATGGAAACAGGAACAACACTAAAGGAAAATGGTTTAGTTGTTTTAGATACAGTATGTGATATCAGTGCTCGTGTCATCGTAAATAAGGCAAGTTTTAAATTAAAACATAAAGAAGTTATGAAAGTGATCGAAGATTTAAGTAGGAAGGTGAATGAAAATGTTGACACGAATTTATAAAGAAGATAAAGATGCATTAAAAGAATATTTGATGTCACGTACGCAAGATCTAAGTACAGATGTATTGGTGACAGTATCAAATATTATTCAGGATGTAAAAAATAATAAAGATGAGGCATGTTTAAAATACACTCGTGAGTTTGATCATGTTTCGTTAGATACAATGGAAGTGACTGAAGAAGAATTAGATGCACAGATTTCAAAATGCGATACAAATTTTGTAGAAGCTATGAAACTTGCTAAAAAAAATATTGAGGATTTCCACAAACTTCAAAAACAAAATGGATACTTACTTCAAAAAGAAATGGGCATCTATTTAGGACAAAGAGTTCTACCTTTAGAAGCTGTAGGCATTTATGTGCCTGGCGGACGCGCCCAATATCCAAGCAGTGTTTTGATGAATGCACTTCCCGCAAAAATTGCCGGGGTAAAAAATGTAGTGATGGTGACACCACCCGATAAAGAAGGAACGATTCACCCAAATATTGCGTATGCTGCCAAGCTTGCAGGAGTGAATAAAATTTATAAGATTGGAGGAGCTCAAGCCATTGCGGCCTTAGCTTATGGCACACAAACGATTGATCGTGTGGATAAGATTGTAGGTCCAGGAAACATCTTTGTGGCAGCTGCTAAAAAATTAGTCTATGGAACCGTTGATATTGATATGATTGCAGGTCCAAGTGAAATCTTAGTTGTAGCGGATGAAAATGCCAATCCAGAATACGTATCGGCTGATCTGTTGTCGCAAGCCGAACATGATCCTATGGCAAGTGCCATTCTTTTGACGACAAGCGAAGAACTTTTAAGTTTGGTGAATCAACAGCTTTTAAAACAAAGTGCAGTTTTACCTAAAAAAGAAATTGTTGAACAATCCTTAAAGAATTATGGTAAGGCCATTGTTTGCGATTCAATTGAAGAGTGTATTTCAATTAGTAATGAGATTGCACCTGAACATTTAGAATTAATGATTTCAAATCCAATGGAACATTTACAAGAAGTAAAAAATGCAGGTAGTGTATTCTTAGGTTATTATACTTGCGAAAGTATTGGTGACTATTTTGGGGGAACCAACCATGTTTTACCTACCAGTGGAACCGCACGTTTTTCAAGTGCATTATCTGTAGATAGTTTTATTAAAAAATCATCATATTTATATTATTCAAAACAAGCTATTGAAACTTACGCAAAGTATATTGAGACGATAGCTAGTGAAGAGCATTTACAGGCACACGCAAATGCCGCAAAAGTGAGGGAAAAATAATGGTGCAGGGATATAAAACACATGTACAGTCAGGGATTTTATTGAATGCGAATGAAGCAAGTCAAAATGTGGATGAAGCTATTAAACAAGAAATTATAGATGCGATTTCAAATTTATCCTTAAATCGTTATCCAGATACAACTTGTCAAGAATTGCATCGCTTATATGCAGACATTATGAATGTCCCATCTTCTTGGATCTTATCTGGAAATGGATCGGATCAAATGTTGGGATTCTTGATTCAATATTATTTGCGGGATAATAAAACACTGTATACATTGAGTCCAGATTTTTCTATGTATGACTATTATGTAGGGTTGAATCATTCTAAAATTGAAAAGTATGAAACAAATCAAGATGGTTCATTTGATGTGGATGCGTTTATTTCAAATGGAAAAGATAAAAAAGTAGATATGGTTTTATTTTCAAATCCCAATAACCCTACAGGAAATGCGATCACATTGTGTGAAATGAAAAAAATTAGTGAAGCCTTTAAAGAAATTCCTGTTATTTTTGATGAAGCGTATATGGAGTTTGGTAAAGAAAGTGCAATTTGTTTGTTGAAAGAATATCCACATGTTTTTGTATGTCGAACATTATCTAAGGCATATGGTCTTGCAGGAATTCGTTGTGGTTTTATGTTAGGACAACAAGTTGAAAAATTAAGAGATTTATTTATTCCATATGCTTTAAGTAGTGTGACACAAACCATCGCAAGTGTTGTCTTAAGACATGCGGATGCGTATAAAGAGAATATTGCGACAATTATCTCAGAAAGAGAAAGAATGTATCAAGAAGTAAAGGGATTTAAGCAACTGACAATGTATCCTTCGAATGCGAATTTCTTATTTGGAAGAAGTGAAAAAAAGGATTTGTTGCTTGAAATGTTTAAAGAAAAGAACATCACGATTCGAAATTATGAAGATGCAAGTTTTCGTATAACGATTGGTACAAAAGAAGAAAATGAAATGGTATTAGATGTTCTAAGGAGATTTGAGTATGCGAATAGCTGAAAAAAGTAGAGATACAAAAGAAACAAAAATCTATGAAAAAATAAATTTAGATGGAAATGGAAATAGCGAAATTGATACAGGAATTGGTTTCTTTGATCATATGTTGACTTTGTTTGCGTTTCACTCTAATTTTGATTTAGTTGTAAAGGCAAATGGAGATTTAGAAGTATGTGATCATCATACCATCGAGGATTGCGGTATATTATTAGGAAAATTATTTTTAGAAGCATTAGGCGATAAAAAAGGAATTGCTCGTTATGGAAGTATGAATTTACCTATGGATGAAGTATTGTGTAATGTCACACTTGATATTAGTGGACGTCCATATTTAGTTTTTAATTGTGATTTGAATCGTGAAAATATAGGAACGATGTCTTGTGAAATGGTCGAAGAATTTTTTAGAGCCTTTAGTGTTGCGGCAGGTGTTACACTACATATTAATGTGTTCTATGGAAAGAATGATCATCATAAAGTAGAAGCAATATTTAAAGCGTTTGGTCGTGCTTTAAAACAAGCTGTGAAAATAGAATCGGATAAGATTCCTAGCTCAAAAGGAGTGTTAGAATGATTGGAATTATAGATTATGGCATGTCCAATTTGCACAGTGTAAAAAATGCTTGTGACTATCTAGGACTAGATAGTGTTGTTTCAAAAGATGTATCTATTTTATCTAAATGCGATAAATTGATCTTACCAGGTGTTGGAGCTTTTCAAGATTGTATGAATACTTTACATTCAATTGGCTTATATGATTTTATTGTTCAACAAGTGAAAAAAGATATTCCATTATTAGGAATTTGTTTAGGGATGCAAGCCTTGTTTGAATCGAGTGAAGAAAATGGATATTGCCAAGGTTTTGGCTTTATTAAAGGCCATGTTTGTCATATGGAAGACACAAGTGTAAAGATTCCTCAGATTGGTTGGAATGCTTTAGAAAGCAATCAGGATCAAAATATATTTAAAGAAAATACATATGTGTATTATGTGCATTCTTATTATGCCAAAGATATGGATGATAAAGATTTAATTGGATATTCTATGTATGGAAATATGAAAATACCTGGTTTAGTTATGCATAAACATATTATGGGATGTCAGTTTCACCCAGAAAAAAGTGGGGAAGATGGATTAAAAATATTGGAGTATTTTGGAAAGGAGTTCTAAATGATTGTTTTACCAGCAATAGATATATTAGATGGAAAGCCGGTTCGTTTATATCAAGGCGATTATGGTCAGTCAAAATGTGTGGCAGAAGATGTATTGGCTTGCGCAAAAACCTTTGAAAAAGAAAAGGCCAGTTATTTGCACGTGGTTGATTTAAATGGCGCCAAAGAAGGCAGTCGAGTGAATGCCGGTTTGATTTGTGAAATTGTAAAGACTTGTCGTTTGCCGATTGAAGTCGGTGGCGGAATTCGTACTATGGAAGCTATTGATTTTTATATTGAAAATGGTGTATCCAGAGTAATTCTAGGAACTTCAGCTATCCAGGATATTGGCTTATTAAAAGATGCAATTAAAAAATATGGTTCAAAGATTGCGGTTGGCTTAGATTGTAAAGATGGTTATGTCTGTACTTCAGGTTGGCTAGAAACAAGTCGAGAATATTATTTGGATTTTGCGAAAAGAATGGAAGAAATTGGTGTAAAGACATTGATTTGTACAGATATTTCAAAGGATGGTACATTACAAGGACCGAATTTTGAGATGTTAGAAGCGCTTAAGAATCATGTATCGTGTAACATCATTGCCTCAGGTGGTGTGCGTGATTTGTCACACATTCAAAAATGTAAAGATCTAGGGTTGTATGGGGTCATTGCCGGTAAGGCAATTTATGAAAAAACATTAGATTTGAAAGAGGCGATCAGCATATGTTGACAAAAAGAATCATACCTTGTTTAGATGTAAAAGATGGTCAAGTTGTCAAAGGCATACATTTTGTGGGTTTGAAAGAAGTGGGAGATCCAGTCGCCTTAGCGAAAAAATATTATTTAGATGGTGCCGATGAATTGGTGTTTTTAGATATTAGTGCAACGGTAGAAAAAAGAAAAACAATGGTCGATGTTGTTAGGCGTGTCGCAAAAGAAATATTTATTCCTTTTACAGTAGGTGGAGGTATTTCTACCATTGAAGATGTACATGCTATGTTGATGGCTGGAGCTGATAAGGTAAGTTTAAATAGTGCAGCCATTCGAAATCCTTCTTTAATTGAAGAGGCTAGTAAACGATTTGGCAATCAATGTATCGTATTGGCTGTGGATGCAAAAAAAAGAGCCGATAATACAGGTTGGAATGTGTATGTAGAAGGTGGAAGAAAAGATACAGGAATCGATTGTATGGAATGGATCTTAAAGGGTGTATCTTTAGGTGCAGGAGAAATTTTGTTGACAAGTATGGATGCGGATGGCACTAAAGATGGTTTTGACTTAGAGTTATATAAAGCTGTTTCTAGAATTGTAAATGTTCCTGTGATTGCTTCTGGGGGATGTGGTAAATTAGAAGATTTTAAATCGGCATTAGAAGTGAGTGATGCGGCACTTGCGGCTAGTATTTTTCATTATGAAGAATCTAGTGTTCAAAATGTAAAGAAATATCTAAAAGAAGAAGGAGTTGCGGTTAGACTATGATACAGTTGGATTTTAAGAAACAAAATGGCTTGATTCCTTGTATCGTTCAGGATGTGGAAACAAAAAAAGTGCTTATGCTCGCATATATGAATGAGGAAAGTTATAAACAAACAGTTGAAACAAAACTTGCCACTTATTATTCTCGTTCAAGACAAAGTTTATGGGTTAAAGGAGAAACGAGTGGTCATTATCAGCATGTGAAAAAGATTCGCATTGATTGTGATGAAGATACGATACTATTAGAAGTTAAACAAGTAGGTGCTGCATGTCATACAGGGCATTATTCTTGTTTTTATAGAGATGAAAATGGAGATTGTGTAGATGAGTGAATTTATTGATTTGTATGATCGAAATCGGAATTTATTAAATAAAGAAGTAGATCGCAAAACCTATTTGTTTCAGCCTGGAGAATTTATGATGTATGTCTTGGCTATTTTGGAGAATGAAGAAGGAAAATTCTTGGTTACACAAAGAGCTCTCAATAAAAAATGGGCTGCTGGACATTGGGAAATGCCTGGTGGAGGTGCTAAAAGTAAAGAATCAAGTTTAGATGCGATCAAGCGTGAAGTTAAGGAAGAAACGAATCTGGACGTAAAAAATGGTCGAGTTGTTTATTCTTATTTTAATGAGGATAATGATCGACATGATAATTATTTTGTGGATATTTATCATTTTAAGTTTGACTTTGATTTAAGTGATGTGACAATTCATAAAAATGAAAGTATAGATTGTAAGTGTGTTACTATAGAAGAATTGATTTCAATGAATCAA
The DNA here is from genome assembly GCF_934754935.1 of uncultured Holdemanella sp. Lineage (GTDB taxonomy): Bacteria > Bacillota_I > Bacilli_A > Erysipelotrichales > Erysipelotrichaceae > Holdemanella. Next base: position 64,088 of record NZ_CAKVJB010000004.1, read on the forward strand.
GAACAATCTTTTTTGCATTATGAAAGAATTATGAAGGCTTTACAACAAGAAAAATAAGATTAAAATATAGGTGTAAGTTCTATGACTGAAACACTACCAACTACTTCCTTTATAGGTCATAGACTGACAGAGGGTAAGCTTGCTTACCCTTTTTATATGTGCTATTATTTATTTGGCAGTGTGATGAGCTGCCAAAGGGACATGCAGAGCGTGGTAAACTCTGCGAAGGAAAAGTGGATTAGAGAGTATAGATAAAATGTGGTGGTTTTATCTATACGGAATTTTGTTTGTTTACGAGAACATAATAATATTAGATACAAACAAAATTCATGTAATATTTATATGAGGATATAAATATTACAGAAAGCGGTTTAAGGAAGTGATGAAAGCCTTAAACCTCTTTTTTTTGGAGGATATATGAAAATTTCAAATTATTTTGCGAAAGAAAAAATGGATGATGTAACATTCATTCAGACATTTATAGAAAAATTAGATAATTTAACGAATGAAGATATTTGTTGGGCAAATTCAGATTTAAGTGAAGATAATGAAAATGTTCAATCTTTATTGATGGAAATGGTTCTTTCTTTTTATGCGACAGATTTAGTCAACATGAAAGATTGTGAAGATTACTTGGTAAATAAAGAATTTGAAGCGATGTCATTTAAAGAGCTTCAAGCAGCATTGATTCAATTATTTCACAATGACAGAGTGCATCCGGATAGTTTGATTCATAATGGAATTGGAAAAAAAGAATTGTTGAATATCTTAAAAGAAATGAATAAACGATTGAGTCATTGACGCATCCTGGTTTGAGTACTTGGATGTTTTCTTTATACGTTGTATAATTGAAAAGATGAAAAAAGGAGCGTTTTGTATGAATTCGAAAAGTCCGATTGGTGTTTTTGATTCAGGATTAGGTGGAATTAGTGTTTTACACACGATGCATTGCTTACTTCCTAATGAAAATTTAATTTATTTAGGAGATAGTAAGTACAATCCTTATGGAACAAAGACAAAAGAAGAAATCACTAAGCGATGTGTTGCGATATGCGATGAATTTATAAAACAAGATGTAAAGGCAATCGTAATTGCGTGTAATACGGCAACAAGTGCTTGTGTTAAGTTTCTAAGAGAAAAATATGATGTAGATATCATTGGGATGGAGCCAGCTTTAAAAGTGGCATGTGATCGAGGCGATAATCAAAGAATTGCGGTATGGGCAACCAAACTTACTTTATCCGAAAAGAAGTTTGCGAATTTGATGGATCGATTTAAAGATGAACATCATATTGTGAAAGTACCTTGTCCAAAACTGGTAAGAATGGTTGAAGATGATAAATTGGATGATGTAGACCTTGTAGAATCTGTATTAAAAGAGTATTTAGAGGCTTGTGATTATAAAAATCTAGATAGTATTGTTCTTGGGTGCACCCATTTTCCTTTTTACACAAAATATTTAGAAAAACTATGTCCAAATATTCATATTATTGAAGGTAGTGTGGGAACAACATTGCATACTAAGGATTTGTTGGAACAAAAAAACTTGTTAAATATGAGTGATGAAATAGGAAATATTACTTGGATGAATACAATGGAGTCAAAAATAGAATTATCAAAACGCTTATTTAAAATGTTGGAGGTAGAAGCATGAGTGAAGTAGTTTGGAATAAATATTCAAAAGAAGAATTTGAAGATGTTATGAAATTCAGTGATGGATACATTGATTTTTTGTCAGATTCTAAAACAGAAAGAGCTTGCGTAAAAAATGCGATCGCATTGGCAAAGTCATATGGTTATCGTGATATCAAAGAGGTCATCGAAAATAAAGAAATTTTAAAGGCTCAAGATAAAGTGTATGTAAATATGATGAATAAATCGATTGCGTTGATGCACATTGGTTCAAATCCTTTAGAAAAAGGAATGAATATTTTAGGTGCTCATATTGATAGTCCTCGTTTAGATTTAAAACAAAATCCATTATATGAAGATGGAAATCTAGCTTATTTAGATACTCACTATTATGGTGGAGTTAAAAAATATCAATGGGTTACTTTACCTTTGGCTATTCATGGTGTTGTTTGCTTAAAAGATGGAACAACTGTTGATATTGCGATTGGAGATAAAGAAAGTGATCCAGTATTTGTGATCAGTGATTTGTTGATTCACTTAAGTGCCGATCAATTACAGAAAAAGGCAAATGAAGTGATTGCCGGGGAAGATTTAAATGTAACAGTTGGATCCATTCCATTGGAAAACGAAGAGAAAGATGCAGTTAAGGCAAATGTAGCTAAGATTTTGAAATCAACTTATGGTTTTGAAGAAGAAGATTTTGTTTCAGCTGAATTAGAAGTGGTTCCTGCAGGACGTGCAAGAAGCTGTGGTTTTGATTCAAGTATGGTATTAGGTTATGGTCATGATGATCGTATTTGTGCTTATACAAGTTTAATGGCTCAATTGGAAGCTGAAAATGTAAAACGTACAGCTGTTTGTCTATTAGTAGATAAGGAAGAAGTTGGATCTCAAGGAGCAACGGGTATGCATTCTATGTTCTTTGAAAACTTTGTTGCCGAAGTGATGGAATGTATGGGGGATTATTCAGCTTTAAGTGTGAAACGTGCAATGATGAATTCAACAATGCTTTCAAGTGATGTTAGTGCTGCGCATGATCCAATTTATGCATCGGCATCAAGTCCAAGAAATCAAGCTGAATTTGGAAAAGGTATCGTATTTAATAAATATACTGGGGCTCGTGGTAAGAGTGGATGTAACGATGCGAATGCTGAATATATCGCATTAATTCGTCGTATCATGGATGATCACAATGTGGCATGGCAAACAAGTGAACTAGGGAAAGTAGACCAAGGTGGCGGTGGAACAATCGCTTATATTTTGGCAAACTATGGAATGCAAGTTATTGATTGTGGTGTAGCATTACATAATATGCATGCGCCATTTGAATTGGCTAGTAAAGCTGATATTTATGAAGCAAAGAAAGGGTATGCAGCATTCTTAACTTACGAAGGATAATTTATGGAACCGATAACTTTGATTGCGACAGATTTAGATGGAACTTTCTTAAATTCAAAAAAGAAAGTTTCAGATTTGAATCGTGATGCAATATCAAAATTGAAAAATCACGGCATTTTATTTGGGATTGCTTCTGGTCGTCCTGTTGAAACAGTACGTGCTATGTTGAAAAGTTGGCAGATTGAAGATAGCGTCAGTTTTATAATGGGGATGAATGGTGGTGTCTTATATGATTTAAGACAACGCACAAAAGAAGAGTATCATGTACTAGATGGAGAAGTTGTATTAGATATCATTCATTTCTTTGAAGATCTAGATGTAGATTTCTGGATTTTAGAAGGAGCCACTCGATATACAAATCGTACAAGTATAGAAACACAAGAACATGCTCGAATTTTTGGTGAAACAGAGATTGAAATCGATCTTGAACCATATCTAGAGAATAATACTTGTAATAAGTTGATTATTCATTGTGATAAAGAATATATGCCGATTGTATTAGAGCGTGCTAAACAATATAAGAATGAGGCTTGTGTTGGTTTTTTAACAGCCGATAACTTATTAGAGTATGTAGACCCTAGAATCAATAAGGGATATGGAATTGAAAAGGTCGCAAAGCACTTTGGTGTAAAACTTGAAAACTGTGTTGCGTTTGGAGATGAACAAAATGATATGGAAATGCTTCAAAAGGTCGGTATGGGAGTCTGCATGAAAAATGGCTCTAAGCAAGTTAAAGAATGTGGTGCATTTGTGAGTGCGTATACAAATGATGAAAGTGCAGTGGCTCATTTTATTGAAGAAAATATTTTAAAGGAGGACATGGATGTCATACTTTGATGATGTATATTGCGGATTATGTAAAGATATTTTAGAGAATGGAGTTCAAGTGCATAACCGTACAGGAATTGATACGATTAAAATTCCAAGTGCACATTTCCATTTGGATTTAGCCAAAGAATTTCCTATTTTGACAACGAAACAATTATTTATTCGTCAGGCCGTTACAGAAATGTTATGGATCTATCAAGCACAAAGTAATGATGTTCGTTGGCTTCAAGAAAGAAATGTTCATATTTGGGATAAATGGGAAATCAATAAAGATGGAGACTGGATCGATGAAAATACAGGGAAGGTATTAAAGCATTTTGATCCAAGTTTTGCTCATACGATTGGAACCGCTTATGGATATATTGTAAAAAAATATGATTTAATGAATAAGCTTTTGAATTCTTTAAAAAATGATAAAGAAGATCGCAGACGCGTCATTTCTTTATGGCAAGATAGTGAATTAGATACGGCTGTACTTCCAAGTTGTGTGTGGAGCTCAGAATGGGATGTGACAGATGGTAAATTGAATATTTGGGTTCATCAAAGAAGTTGTGATGTTCCTTTAGGATTGCCTTTTAATGTTACACAATATGCAGTTTTATTGATGATGGTAGCTCAAGTTACTGGATTAAAACCAGGTACGATCGATTGGTCTATCAAGGATGCACATATTTATGTAAACCAGGTTGATGGAATCAAAGAACAGCTGAATCGTTATGAAACAAAGGGTTCTTTACCTGCACCAGAATTATGGTTGAATCCGGATATTACAGATTTCTATGATTTTGATCCTACAAAAGATGTTAAGTTGAATGGATACGAGCATATGGGAAAAATTAGTTTTCCTTTAGCACAATAGGTGATATATGAAATTAACATTAATTGCAGCGATTGGTAAAAATCGTGAACTTGGAAAGAATAATGATATGATTTGGCATTTGCCGCAAGACTTAAAGTTTTTTAGACAACAAACTTCAGGCCATACGATTGTGATGGGAAGAAAAACATTTGAGAGTCTTCCTGGTAAATTGCCTAAGCGTCATCATGTCGTTATTTCAAGAACATGTAAAGATCTTGGCGAAGATATTGAGATATGTGAAAGTGTTGAAAAATTCATGAAGCGTTATAAAGATGTGGATGAGGAAATCTATTGTATTGGTGGAGGCATGATCTATAGTGAAATGCTAAAGTATGCGACAAGACTTGTGTTAACGCAAATTGATGCCGATGCCGATGCGGAGGTGTATTTTCCTGAATTTGATGCATCTTTATACAATAAAAAGATTCTTTCAAATATTGAAGAGAATGGTGTTTTCTATCAACATGTTGAATATACTTTAAAATAATTACTTGCAGAGAATATTTTGTGATTCTCTGCTTTTTTGTTTGGGAATTTTATTGTAAAATAAAACTAGGTTAGATACTATATAATTTTTTGAAAGGAGGATCATCATGAGTGAAACTTATTATGTAAAAACCTTTGGAGGATTGGAGATCACAAACGATAATGTGACAGTCAATATTGTGGAATTATTTGGCAAACAATTGGTGAATTTGTTGCAAGTATTATTATTTCACAGTGAAAAGCCAGTACAAAAAGATGAATTGATCGATATCTTATGGCCAGAAAGCAAAAACCCATCTAGTGCATTAAAATTCTCAATTTTTAGATTGCGTTCTGAATTAAATGAAATTGATTTCTTTAAGGATAAAGAAGTTATTGTTACGACAAGAAAGGGCTATATTTTAAATCCAAATTTAGATTGGAACATTGATTTTGTAGAATTAGAAAAGGCGTATAATCAAATCAATGAGGGTGCTGAATTGTTGGATGAAAAAGAGTTTAAGATCGCAAGAAAAATATTTAGATTGTATCAAGGACGTTTTTATGCTTCACCAAGTCAGCTTCATTGGATTCTACAAAAACAAGAAGTGTTTAGACAAATGTATGTTAAAACAATGATGCGTACATCTTGTTATTTGTATACGCAAAAGCGATATGATGAAATGATGCTTATGAACTATCAGGCTGTGTTGATTGAACCTTTTAATGAAGGCTTACATTACTATTATATGAAGGGTTTGGTCGCAACTCGAAATTATCGAGAGGCATTGAAGTATTATGATGAATTGAATGACATTTTCTTATCGGAACTTGGAACGGGTCTATCAAAGCGTTTTAAACAGTTGTATGACATTATTATTGCTGATCATGCGAAAGAAGAAAATAAAGATATGGAAACAATTATGAGGGAACTTTCAAATCGTGATCAACAAAATCAGGGCTTTTTCTGTTCGTATGAAATTTTTAAATATTTCTATGAATTGTTGTTGAAGATGTCGGTTCGTAATGAACAAAATTATTATTTGATTATGTTACAATTCTCAGATGGAACTTTAGATTATGAAAAAGTAGGTGTGGATTTTGATCGTGTAAAAAGATTGGTAAGTTCATGCTTAAGAAGTAATGACTTATTTACACGTACAAGTGAAACGCAATTATTGCTTCTAGTGGATTGTCAAACAGAAGAGAATGCGCATTTGATTATTCAGCGTATTTCGAATAAATTTTATAGTATTTTCAGAAAGAAAAATTATCGTATGAATTATTCAGTTCATAAAGCAGAACTAGATAAAAACAGATAATAGAAAGATGTAGACTGTATATGGATGCAAGTGTATTAAGAAAAAGAATTTATAAACTATTGACCTTCTCTGTTTTGATGGTGTTTTCAATTTTATTAATGGCTTTTCTTTTTATCAATCATACAGACGATAGTTTAAATAAGGCGACATATGCAACTATGAATCAAGAAATAGATTTGTGTAAACAACGTATTTCTTCTAAAAAAAATACAGACTTAGTTTTATTGAATACTTTCGCAAGAAATTTAAATATGGAAACAGATTTAAATTCATCGTTGTTAGAGATGAAAAAAGAAAGTGATTTTTCATCGATTCAATTTATCGATATGAATCATAATGTATATTCTTCAGAAAAGAATTCTAAACTTTTGTATAATGATTTATCGGATGAATATAAGGATAAAATTAAGTCTGGTTTTGAAGGCAAACAAAGTGCTTTTAAAGAAAAAAACAATGATAGACTTACATATATAACGCCTGTTTATGAAGATGCAAATCAAATCGTTGGTGTGTTATGTGCAGATAGTGGGTTACAACCATATATGGATTTGATGAAAAAATCAATAAGCGGCGGGAATTTGTATGTTACAGATTTAAAAGATTTTTATGGTATTCAAAAGGATTCAGAGTCCAATGAAGTATTAGCTGTCTTGAAAAATATGGGTCTATCCGAAAAAGTAAGTGGGCTAATAGGAGTCAAAGGACAAGAACATGGAATTGTTGTAAAAAAGACGGAGATTCAAGGTTGGTATTTGTGTTATGTAAATTCAGCTAAATCGCTAAATTATTCGATGTATGTTATGTCACGTACTACAAATTATGTTTTGATGTTATTTGTGATTGTAGTCATTCTTTTATTGTGGATTGCATATAGAATGATGGTAAAAAACAATGATGAAATGGAAAAGTTAGCTTATACAGATCAATTAACTGGTGCCGTTTCTTTTGCTCGATTTACGCAATTGGTACGTATGTATGCCCATAAAAATAATGATTATTCATTAGTATCTTTAAATTTACGCCGCTTTAAATTTATGAATGAAATTTTAGGAAGAGATAAGTCGGATGATTTTTTGTGTCGCATTGTAACTTGTATAAAGCCAATGCTGAAAAAAGACGAAATTATTTGTAGGGATAGTGCCGATGTTTTCTATATGTTATTGATAGGTACAGATGAAAATGTGATTTCAAATCGTATTCATGCGATATTTAACAGTATTCGACAAAACACAAAAGATTTTTGTTATGAATATGAGTTTTGTTGCGGTGTTATTAGTAACAGTACATATTCATTTGAACAAATGCTTACGAATGTTATGTTTGCCTTAGCGCAGTCTAAGGAAATGGCGTCAGAAAATATTTGTTTTTTTGATGAAGAAGTGCATAAGAAAAAAGAATTTGAAAATTTTGTGGAATCCAATATGCAACAAGCCTTAGATTCAAATTGTTTTGAAATGGTGCTACAGCCTAAGGTGGATTTAGATACGAATTTAGTTGTTTCTTCTGAAGCTTTGGTTCGATGGAAATTAGAGGATGGAACCTGTCTTCCTCCATCAAGTTTTGTAGGAATTTTTGAAAAGAATCGGTTTTGTTCAAAACTCGATTTTTATATGTTAAGAAAAGCCATTCAACAAATACGCAAATGGATCGATATGGGAATTCAACCAGTCAATATTTCAGTGAATCAATCAAAGATTGTTTTTTATCATGAGAATTATATTACAGAATTACAATCTTTGTTAAGAGAATATGATGTTTCGGCTTCTTATATCACATTAGAGGTCTTGGAAAGTACGGTTATAGAGGATTTTAAATTATTTAATCAAATTCTTTCGGAAGTGAAAAAATTAGGCTTTTCTGTATCGCTTGATGATTTTGGAAGTGGATATTCATCTTTGAATGTATTATCGAAGCTTGATATTGATGAGTTGAAGATCGATCGTATTTTCTTGCATACAGATTCGGAATTAGAAAATAAGAAGACTAAATGGATTTTAGAAGCAATTATCAATATTGCGAAAAAATCAAATATACGAGTTGTTGTTGAAGGTGTTGAATCCATTGAGGATGATCGATTTATAAGGTGTATAGGTGCCAATGTAGGTCAAGGATATTATTATAGTCGTCCTTTAGCGATTGATGCATTTAATGATTTGATTCATAAAAAATAGGTGTATTATTAGTGTAGTATGAGAAAGTATAGGATAGTAAAAAATGTAGTTTGTATCTTGATGGTATTTTGTCTTCTTTGTGGATGCCAAGATTCTACAAAATACCCCACAAAATGCGAAGAAAGTCCTTCGCAAACGGAAGCTGAAGTTTTATGGCCAAACCAAGAAGAGCTTAGTGTTTTGAGTGATGGTAGTTTAGCTGAAGTGGATCTAACACATGTCAATGATGGGTATATTTGTGCTAGGTTGCTTCAAGAAACTTCGGGAATCAAACTACAGATTTCAAAAGATGATAAAAAATATAATTATGATTTAAAGACAACAGAGTTCAAAACTTTTCCAGTCAATATGGATAATGGAACTTATACAATAAAAATTTTGCAGCAAATAGAAGGAACAAGATATGCGATATGTGCTTCTAGTACGATAGATGTTCAGTTGCCAAATGATCTTGTTCCCTATTTATATCCGAATCAAATTGTTGATTATACAAAAGATTCATATGTATACAAGAAATCTTTTGAGCTAGTAAAAGAGGATCGTGATGATTTAACGCGAATAGCCCATTTGTTTAAATATGTTGTAGATACATTGGATTATGATGATCAAAAGGCAAAGGATGTAAGTGATACATTTGTCTTACCAGATATAGATGGTTCATTAAAGAGTGGTAAGGGAATTTGTTTTGATTATGCGTCAAGTCTTGCTGCTTTATGCAGAATTCAAGGCATTCCGGCAAAAGTAATCGTTGGATGGACGGATATTGAGTATCATGCCTGGGTTGAAATTTATTTAAAAGATACGGGGTGGATCAATCCTAAAATTTATTTCGATAAGGAAAAATGGAATCTTGTAGATCCTACATTTTCGGATTCGAAAAATTCGGATTATGAAGGGAAATATGATGAAGTGTATCACTATTAGGAGGCGTATGTATGTTATCGAATAATGAGAAATATATTTTTACAAGTGAATTGGCATTGGCTGTTTCAAATGGTCTGCAAGTAGAAGATGGACTAAAAATGCTAGCTGTTTTTGATGCGAATGTGTCTATTTGTGCAAAAAAATTAGAAGATATGATGAAGAAAGGTTCTTCTTTTACGGATGCTTTAAAAGAATCTAAAGAATTTGATGAATATATGATTCAGATGGTTGTAGTTGGACAAAGTATTGGGAATTTAGATGTTGTACTTAAAGAATTGAGCACATATTATGCAAGACAAAAAGAATTGAATTATCAAATTCAAGATGCGATCACATATCCATTCGTTTTGATTTTGATGATGTTTGTGATTGTTGCCACATTGATATTTAAAGTTTTTCCGATTTTTGAAAATATTTTGAAACAAATGTCGATGTCGTTGTCTTTGATGCATACAGCTCGGATCTTAAGTTATATTGGTTTTTTTGTTTTATTATTGATTCTAGTTTTTGGCCTTGTCTTATATTTCATCTATAAAAAAAGTCCAAATAAAAGATGGATGACAAAATTACCATTCTTTTCTAAGTTGAATTATCAAAAAGAAATGACTAAGTTTACATATATATTATCTTTGTTTGTGTCGAGTGGATATGCATTGATGGATGCTGTAGATATTATACTTTTATCGATTGAGCATCCTGTATTAAAGGATAAGATCTTACATGTAAAGAATCGTATGCTTGAAGGGGAAAGCTTGGCGAGTGCATTAGTTAAAGAGAATGTGTATGATCAATGCTATGGTGCTTTATTAATGGCAGCAGATGAAAGTGGACATCAAGATGAAGTATTAAAAACTTTATCCGATCGTTATAAGGAAGATTTAGAAAGAATGTTATCGAGCTTTTTAAATCGTTTAGAGCCATCTATGATTGCTGGATTATCTTTGTTAGTAGGATTTGTATTAGTTTCGATTATGCTTCCTTTAATGAATGTATTACAGACATTGGGGTAGTTTTATGAAAATGAAGAACATATTGTTCTTTGGCTTGTTTTTAGTATTGATATTGATTGGTTTTTCTAATATCAATAAGAGTACAGAGAATTTAGATATAGATCGTGTAAAAAACAGTTTGGATACTGCCTTGATCAGTTGTTACAGTGTTGAGGGGCATTATCCAGAAAATGTTCAATATTTGAAAAAGTATTATGGATTTACTTATGATATAAATAGTTATTTCATTACATATGATTGGCAGGGAGATAATATATATCCTAATATTTATGTATATAGAAAGGGGAATGATTGATGAAAAATGCTGGTGTTTTCTTTTCTCTTTCGTTAATGTTGTTGTTTGTTGTGTGTTGTTTTATGCTATTAAATATTCAAATTGAAGATTATTCAATGCTGCAAAGACGGACTAAAAATGATTTTGAAACATATACACCCGTTCTATATGTCACAAATAAAATTCATAGTTATGATGAAGTGGATAAAGTTTGTGTTGAAAATAACAATGGCAAAGGTGTAATCAAGCTGTCGGATGCAGAAAGTGATACGTATTTATATAAAGATAAATCCAAACTTATGGAGCTTTGTGTAATAAAGGGTATGCAGCCAGATTTTAGTATGGGACAAGCTTTAATGGCATGTGATGATTTTGATGTGAAGCAAGATAAAAATAAAATTATTTGTGAAATAAATGGTGTTGACTTTTATGTTGAATTAAGAAGTGGGGTGGCATCATGACAAAGAAGCCATTTTCATTTTTTTTAGAACTACTCTTTGTATTATTTTTCTTTTTGATCACATCCACAATTTTAATTGAAATCTATGCGAAAATGATGCAAGTATCTAAGGAAGATACATATCGTCAAGAGGCAATGATTATTGCTCAAAATGAAATTGAAACGCATACTTGTATTGGGGATTATACAAGAAAAATGAACGACACGGATTATGATATTAAAATCAAGCGTGTAAAAGAGAATGAGTTTCGTATTCAAGTTTATGTTAAAGAAACTAAAGTGTTAGATTATCATTATTATCAAAAGGGGAATAATGGATGAAACAATCAAGAATAGGATTAGGTGTAGTTACAATGCTAAGTATATTTGTCGTTGTGTGCATGTGTGTTTTAGTGTTGTTCTCATCAAATAAAGTTTATCAAATGCATGAACAGGTCAATCGTAGCTATGAATATAAAAAAGCATATTATCAAGCTGAAATCAAAGCACATAAATTGGTGGATCAAAATGAAACGGATTTTTTGGTCCATGTAAAAGATGATACATATTTAAAAGTGAAGGTTGATCACGGTCAAATTGTTGTATTTAAAACGATTGTGAAAGGAGAATAGTATGGATGTTGTTGAGATTTTAAAAAAAGCTATAAAAGAAAATGCTTCAGATATTTTCTTTGTTGCTGGAAGTCCATGTATGTTGAAGGTTGGACAACAGCTTGTTGCGATAACACAAGAAAAAATGATGCCGAACGATACAAAAAATATTGTTCAACAGTTATATGGTTTTGCGCCATATTGCTCATATGCGAATTTTGAAAAAAATGGAGAAGATGACTTTTCGTTTTCGTTATCTCAAGTAGGACGATTTAGAGTGAATGCATATCGTCAAAGAAATTCGGAAGCGGCTGTTTTGCGTGTGGTTAAATTTGAACTTCCTAAACCGGAAGATTTTCATATACCCGAATCCATTTTAAGTTTATCTGATCGTAGAAAAGGCATTATTTTAGTGAGTGGTCCTGCTGGAAGTGGAAAGAGTACAACTTTAGCTTGCTTGATTGATCGAATGAATGAAACAAGAAATTGTCATATTATTACAATAGAAGATCCGATTGAATTCTTGCACTCGCATAAGAAATCGATTGTTTCGCAACGCGAGGTGTATCATGATACAAAGAATTATTTAACGGCATTAAAATCAGCTTTGCGTGAAGCACCTGAAATTATTTTATTAGGAGAAATGCGTGATGAAGAAACAGTATCTACAGCACTTTCTGCTGCGGAAACAGGACATTTGATATTATCGACATTACATACAGTTGGTGCCGTAAATACAATAGATCGTATTGTGGATATGTTTCAGGGACATCAAGACCAGGTTCGTAGTCAATTATCTATGATTTTAGAGGCAGTTATAAGCGAACAATTGATTCCTACGATTGATGGGGAGTTGATTCCAGTATTTGAAATCATGCAAGTAAATCCGGCTATTCGATCTCAGATTCGTGAAAATAAGATTCATCAAATCGAGAATACGATGGCATCGAATCGACAAAATGGTATGGTTATGATGGATGATTCAATTTTTGAATTGTATCAACAGAATAAAATTACAAAGGAGATTGCGATTCAATATAGCTTGCATCCAGATCGTATGAAAACTAGAGTGCAATAAAGAATGAAAAATTACAGTTCATTCTTTTTTTCTTTCAATAATCTTACATCGGGTATATAATTTGTCTATTATTATTAAATGGGGAGATTAGTATGCGTAGTTATCAGGTGGATATGTGTAATGGTCCAATTTTTAAGAAATTGATTGTGTTTGCGATTCCTTTGATTTTATCAGGGTGTTTACAACTTTTATTTAATGCAGCTGATATTATAGTGGTTGGAAGATTTACTGGGAATCAAGCACTTGCAGCAGTTGGATCAACAAGTGCATTGATCAATTTACTAGTCAATATGTTTATTGGGATTAGTGTTGGGGCAAATGTAGTATTGGGAAAATTCATTGGAGCTAGAGATGAAGAGAATACATCTAAAGCTGTACATACAGCTATATTTATTGCGGTTTTTGGTGGATTTTTCATGGTGTTTGTCGGTTTCTTTTTTGCCAAACCTTTATTAGAGTTAATGGCTACACCAGAAGATGTAATTGATTTATCTTCTTTATATATGCGGATTTATTTTGCGGGAATGCCTTTTTTTATGGTCTATAATTTTGGAGCTGCCATTCTTAGATCGATTGGGGATACAAAGCGTCCATTATATTTTTTAATGATTTCTGGAATTATTAATGTACTATTTAATCTATGTTTCGTTATCGTGTTTCATATGGGAGTTGCCGGTGTTGCTTTGGCTACAATTATATCTGAAGGAATTAGTGCAGGATTAATTTTATTGTGTTTAAAACATATGGATGGGCCTTTACATTTTGAATTAAGAGACATGCGTTTTCATAAAGAATTGGCATTAAAAATGTTAGAAGTAGGGCTTCCTGCAGGACTTCAAGGAATTATTTTTAGTATTTCAAATGTATTGATTCAATCGAGTATCAACTCTTTTGGATCTTTAGTTATGGCGGGAAATACAGCGGCTAGTAATATTGAAGGTTTTGTATATACGTCTATGAATGCTGTTTATCAAACTTCTTTGTCTTTTACTTCGCAAAATTTTGGGGCAAAAAAATATGAGCGAATCGATAAAATCTTATTGGAATGTTTAGTCATAGTAACAGTAGTTGGGCTTGTACTAGGGCAGGGTGCTTATTTCTTTGGACAACAGTTACTATCTATTTATTCAAGTGATGAACGTGTTATTCAGTTTGGAATCGATCGATTAGCTGTTATTAGTACAATGTATTGTTTATGTGGAATTATGGATACTTTAGTGGGAAGTTTAAGAGGAATCGGTTATTCCATTCTACCAATGTTGGTTTCTTTAACTGGTGTTTGTCTCATTCGTGTTATATGGATTTTTACTGTATTTAAGTCATTACATACAACATTTTCACTGTATATTTCTTATCCGATCACATGGGTTATAACGCTTGTAGCACATGGAATTTGTTTTATGGTTGTGCGCAAACGAATTCGAAGAGTGGCATAATGAAAAAAGCATTGATTTTAGGAGACTCTAACACTTGGGGGTATGATCCAAGAGGATATCTTCAAAGATATGATTTAACTTACATAGATTACTTAAATGATTTAGTAGCTGATTGGATGTTTTTTGAAGATTCGTTAAATGGACGTTTATTGCGCGATGTTAAAGATGAAACTTTTAATTTAGCTTCTATCGATTTATTTTGTATCATGCTTGGATCGAATGATTTGATGCATTATTATGATGTGAATCAAATTGTTTCTTTCATGCATGAATTGATCGATTCGTTGGATACAAATAAAGTAATGATTCTTTGTCCACCGATATTACAGATTGATGTATTTAAAGAGGTGAGTATTCGATTGAATGAAGCCTACAAAAAAATGAAGGTTCATTGCATAGATTGCAATCCTTTAAATATGAGTTTTGATGGTGTGCATTTATCGGAAAAGGGACATAAAGAACTGGCCTTAAAGATGGCTGAATATATGAAAAAAGACTTCTGTTGAAGTCTGGTTAGAAGAATAAATGTTCAATTAATATTTTGATGCCTAATAGAATTAAGATAGAACCGCCCAAATATTCTGCATATTTTTCAAATAGGTTACCTAGTTTTTTACCGAATAATACACAAATGAAGGAAAGCACAAAAGTTGTGATTCCAATGGTAATTACGGCTTCAAAAAGGTTGACTTTTAAAAAGGCAAAACTTACACCTACAGCTAAGGCATCGATGCTTGTGGCAATGGCTAAAAGAAGAATATCTTTAAATGAGATGGAGTGAATTTTGACTTCATCTTCTTTTTCTTCTCTGCCTTCTTTAATCATGTTTATACCTATCAGACTTAACAAAATAAAGGCAATCCAATGATCGATTGATTGGATATAATCGGCAAAATGACTTCCGGCAAAATAACCGATAGCTGGCATAAGTGCTTGAAAAAATCCAAATGCGAGTGCCAGGATAAAAGCATATTTTTTAATTTTATCTTTATCCAAACTCATACCTTTGGCTAATGATACAGCACATGCGTCCATAGATAGTCCAATGCCGATAAATAAAATAGTAAAAAAATCCATATTTCCTCCTTGAAAACAAAAAAGACCTACACGAAAAAAGATGGCTTTTTTCGCATAAGTCTTGTTTTTTACAATAAGCCAGATCGTTTGATCAGTATGTTGACTTAAATACTTACATGCGTAAGATAACTACTCCCTTATGGATGTGTTTATAGTATCAAAATTAAATTTTCTTTACAATGAAAATTAGTTATTGATATCTAACTAAAATGGATTATAATGAGGCAAAAGGAAGGTATATATATGACTCATTTTTATATTATTCGTCATGGCGAAACTATGTTTAATGTGAAGGGGCGTATTCAAGGTTGGTGTGATTCACCATTAACTGATTTAGGTGTTTCTCAGGCAAAAGAGCTTGGAAAAGCTTTAAAGAATTATTCTTTTGATGTTTGTTTTTGTTCAACAAGTGAGCGTGCTATGGATACAGCACAATATATTTTAGAAAATAGAGATGTGAAAATTATTTCTTCAAAACAATTAAAAGAGCAGTGCTTTGGAGAATTTGAGGCTGAAAAATCATCTGACATTTTTAAAGATGGAGTAAAGTATCCGGATGGTTATCGTTTTTGTGGGGGAGAAAATCATAGTGATGTAATCAAGCGTATATTTGATGCGTTAAAAAAAATCGCATCCGAATATCCGAATGCGAATGTGCTAGTAGTATGTCATGGTTCTGCTATTAAACATATTGTAAATTATTTATGTCCTGGCTTTGTGAATGAAAAACCGACAACGGCGGCTTTAGTTCCAAATTGCTCTATGACACGAATTGATTATAAGGATGGTTTTAAACTTATTGAAAAACCTCATCTTTTTCGCGGTCAATAAACATTAAAATAAAGGATAGTATTAGAAGCGAAACACTGATCCAAATGGCTTTTGCGGAAAAGATTTGGATACAATAATTACCTAAAATAGCACCAAGTATAAATGTTAAAATGATTAAGTAGTATAGAAGTCCACTTTGAAGATGTTGGACTTTTTTTGTACAAATATAGTTGCACATTTCATGCGTTCCCGTTCTTAAATTTCCGATACACATTGTTGTTGCATATCCTTTTCCATGGATTTTACGAAAGGCTTGTACTTGTAAGCCACACGCAAAGGATGTTAAGGAATTTGCAAGTAGGTTTTGTTCGAAAGAAATGTAGCCTACACAAAATAATATAATGATTTCAATTAAGAGAGTGACTTGTCGCCAATGTACTTTTTGAATTTTTTGGAAATGAATAAGTTCAGCTATGAAAATACCTAAACCAAAAGCAAGCACAGGACAAAGATAATGTAGTGCATGTTGGAATTGCCCACTCGCAAGATTTACACCAAATAGAAGCATATTCCCGGTTTGTGCATTGGCAAAGACTTGTCCTCTTGCCAAGTATGAATAGGCGTCCATAAAGCCTCCGGATAATGCTAGAAGAATACCGAGTTCAATGGATTCGGATGTTTGTTTTGCTCGTTTCATAAAATAATCACAACCTTTTCACTTTTAAGATAATAATGCAAAATGACAAAAAATAAAAGCCGAGATCGGCTTTTATATGAATTAAACTGTACCTTGTGCTTTCATTGCCTTAGCGACTTTTAAGAATCCGGCAATATTAGCTCCAACTACATATTCTTTTTCATGACCATATTCTTTGGCTGTATCACGACAAGTTTCAAAAATGTTTACCATGATATTTTCAAGCTTTTGATCAACTTCTTCGGCAGTCCAAGATAAGTGTTGTGCATTTTGTGACATTTCTAGACCTGAACATGCAACACCTCCGGCATTGCTAGCTTTACCTGGAGCATAGAATACACCGTTTTTCATAAGGTAGTGGATTGCATCAGGTGTAGTAGGCATGTTAGCTCCTTCGCATACGGCGAATACTTTGTTTGCGACTAATGCTTTCGCATCTTCTAAATCAAGTTCATTTTGAGTGGCGCATGGAAGAGCAATATCACATGCAACAGTCCATGGACGAGCGTTTGGTGTATATGTAGCATTTGGATGTTTTTCAACATATTCTTTAATACGTCCACGACGAACTTCTTTAATATCTTTAACTAAGGCTAAATCAATTCCTTCTGGATCATAAACAAATCCGTTTGAATCGGACATAGTCACAACTTTAGCTCCTAGTTGAGTTGCTTTTTCACAAGCATAAATTGCTACGTTACCGCTTCCTGAAATGGCAACTGTTTTTCCTTCAAAACTTGTTCCGTTATCTTTTAATAATGCTTGTGTAAAGTAACATAGACCATATCCAGTGGCTTCAGTACGAATCAATGATCCACCGAATGTTAATCCTTTACCAGTTAAAACACCACTATATTCATTTTTTAAACGTTTATATTGTCCAAATAAATATCCAACTTCACGTCCTCCAACACCAATATCTCCTGCAGGAACGTCAGTGTTTGGTCCGATGTGGCGGTACAATTCGCTCATGAAGCTTTGGCAAAAACGCATAACTTCACGATCACTTTTTCCTTTTGGATCAAAGTCAGATCCACCTTTTCCACCTCCCATAGGAAGTGTAGTTAATGAATTTTTTAATACTTGTTCAAATCCTAAGAATTTGATGATACTGATGTTTACAGATGGGTGGAATCGTAAACCTCCTTTGTAAGGTCCGATGGCAGAGTTGAATTCAACACGGTAACCACGATTTACTTGTGTTTTACCATTGTCATCAACCCAAGGAACACGGAAAACGATTTGTCTTTCAGGTTCTACAAATCTTTCTAATACATCATCGTCTAATTCTTCTGGATGTACATCAGCGATGATATTCAATGATTCGAATACTTCTTCAACAGCTTGAAGAAATTCTTTATCATTGGGATTTCGTTTTTTTACGGTTTCGTATAATTGCTCTAGGTCTTTCATTTTAAGTCCTCCCTTATTCAATACGTGATGATTATAGCATAAAAATTGAAAATGTTTCATAAAAATATGAAAAAATTTGTAAGTAACTAAAAAGAGTGTACAAATACGTTGAAAATGCACATGGATTGTTCATATTTTGTATGATACTATAGTAGTCGGTGATAAGAATGAAAGAAAAAATATATCGTTTTATGCAAGGTAGATATGGAACGGATAAATTAAATCAGTTTATTTTTTATTTAGAAATTATTTTATTAGTGTTCAGTTTGTTCTTTAGAAGAAACATTGTGATCAATGTATTATTCTATATAAGCATTATTATTTATTTTGCACGTGCATTATCGAAAAACTATGTGGCAAGGTCGATTGAAAATCAAAAATTTATTCGTATTCAGGCCAAAGTGGTTCATCGATTTCAAGCTATGAATAAGTCTTTGAAGGATAAACAAAATAAGTATTTGGTTTGTCCTGAATGCGCGCAAATTATTCGTGTACCAAGAAATAAAGGTAAAATTGAAGTTCGTTGTCCTTCTTGTAGAAAATCTTTTGATGCGAAAAGTTAGTCGTCTTTACGCAAAGATGGAAACGTTGTAGAATATTTATAGATGTTGAGGAGGATAATAAGATGAAAATTGGTATGGCATGTGATCATGGAGCATATACATATAAGGAAGAAATCAAACAAATGTTGATTGATGAAGGTCATGAAGTTATTGATTGTGGTTGTCATGACACAAATAGTGTGGATTATCCAGATATGGCAAAAGCATGTGCAGATTTAGTAGTAAATAAAGAAGTAGATAAGGGTATTGTTATGTGTGGTACTGGAATTGGAATTTCAATTGCAGCAAATAAAGTAAAAGGCATTCGTTGTGCATTATGTACAGATGTAACTATGGCTCGTTTGACACGTGAACACAATGATGCGAATATGTTGAGTATGGGACAAAGAACAACAGGTATTGAAACTTGTAAAGATATTGTTCATACTTTTTTGAACACTCCATTTAGTGAAGGTGAAAGACATAAAGGAAGAATTGCAAAAATTAGTGCAATTGAGGATGCGCAATAATAAATTAGGTGCTTGAAAAAAGCATCTTTTTTTTGGCTTTTAAAAAAATATGAAAAAAAAGTAAAAAAACATTTGACGAAGTAAGAAGTATTTGGTAATATAGATGAGCACTGCTGAGGTGCACATGATC
>NZ_CAKVJB010000005.1 GCF_934754935.1 uncultured Holdemanella sp.
AAAATGAGCGTAAGGCCTTTAAACAAAAGGTTTGCGCTCATTGTTGCGTTATATAACTGTCGAAAACGGGATTATATCAAATCCATTTTCAATTCGCAATAGAAAAAGCTGTCAAATGACAGCCTTAAGGATTAACCAATTTTCTTTTTACCACCCATGTAAGGTTGTAAAGCTTCTGGAATCAAGATAGATCCATCTTCTTGTAAATTGTTTTCTAAGAATGCGATCAACATTCTTGGTGGAGCAACACAAGTGTTGTTTAATGTGTGTGCAAAATACTTCTCACCATTTTCTCCCTTAACACGAATCTTTAAACGACGTGCTTGAGCATCTGTTAAGTTAGAGCAGCTTCCAACTTCGAAGTATTTCTTTTGACGTGGAGACCATGCTTCAACGTCCACTGATTTACATTTTAAATCTGCCAAATCACCTGAACAGCATTCCAATGTACGTACTGGAATATCTAATGTTCTAAAGAATTCAACAGTATTCATATACAATTTTTTAAACCATTCCATACTATCTTCTGGTTTACAAACAACAATCATTTCTTGTTTTTCAAATTGGTGAATACGATATACACCACGTTCTTCAATACCGTGAGCACCTTTTTCTTTACGGAAACAAGGTGAGTATGAAGTATATGTATATGGAAGATCTTTTTCTTCAAGAATTGTATCTTTAAATTTACCAATCATAGAGTGTTCACTTGTACCAATTAAATACAAATCTTCACCTTCGATTTTATACATCATGCCTTCCATTTCTGCAAATGACATTACACCATCCACAACTGAACTACGAATCATATATGGTGGAATAACAAAAGTAAATCCTTTTTTATCAATCATGAAATCACGAGCATAATTTAAGATTGCTGAATGTAGACGAGCAATATCTCCCATTAAATAATAGAATCCATTTCCAGCTACACGACGAGCTGCATCTAAATCAATGCCACTTAAACGTTCCATAATTTCAGTGTGATAAGGAATTTCAAAATCAGGAACGACAGGTTCACCGAATCTTTCTAATTCAACATTTTCACTATCATCTTTTCCAATAGGAACACTATCATCAATGATGTTTGGAATCTGCATCATTTTTTCTGTTACAGACTCTCTTAATTTGATTTCTTTTTCTTCTAAAGCTGTTAATTCATGGGCAATTTCAGCCATTTGTTGCTTAATTTCTTCAGCCTCTTCTTTTTTGCCTTGACCCATTAATTTACCGATTTCTTTAGAAATCTTTTTACGATTCGCACGTAAATCATCCGCATGCTGCTGTGTTTGACGAAGTTCTTTATCCTCCATCAACACTTCATTAACTAAAGGTAATTTGTAATCTTGGAACTTTTTCTTAATGTTCTCTTTGACAATGTCCGGATTTTCACGGACAAATTTCATATCTAGCATGATATCCTCCTTGCATAAAAAAAGAGACACTCGCACCCATAAAGGGACGATGTCTCGCGTTGCCACCCTTTTTACCATATATATACATATATGATCTCTTAACATGATAACGGTATGTACCGGATCAAACTACTCCTTTTCATTTGATCACTCTAAGGTGCTATTCAATTATTCATATCAGTATTTTCACCAACCATACTGTCTCTAATTCATAAATGAAATAATCTACTTATCCTTATCTTTGTTTTCAACACATTTATACCATTAAAATAAAGCTAAAGTCAACCTCTTATTCTGTGAATTAACCTCATCAAATCGGATTTGTCATATGATTCAACTTATCTACAAATCATATTCAATATCACAAAGATATAGAGTGTCAAAATATAAGAAATCCATCTATAATCCATTCCCATAAATATTAAAAACTGAATAAACAAAAGTAACCCTAATAGAGAAAAGAAGGCATAAATTCGTTTTGTTGAATTATCATAATACAAATAATATAAGCCAATCACTGACAATGCGAAAACAGCTCCAATGCACAAAGAACCAATAATATTTCCATGACCAGAAACATAAACACATGCCGCAACAAAGATCATACATACCAAGGTGATTTTATCTTGTCTAAAACATTACTTTTATATATACATCTAAATTGCGAATACTATTTATGACTTCTTCCTAAACTTTTTTACATCAATTCTACTAGGGAAGGTAACAATTGAATATCTGTATAGCCAATTTCATGTTCCTACCGACGAATAGTTTTATATCTATCATAAATCTTTTCTGTTAATTCCATTTATGTCATATTGTTTTCTTTTCTTATATCTTTACATTCATATATATATTCATCTCATTTAGCTTAATTCCATCTGATTTATCATATGAAAAAGGAGTGAAATCATAATTCTACTCCTTATATGCTTTATTCTTCTGTGTTTTCTTCTGATTCTTCTTCAGGCTCTTCATGATCTACCAATGTCATACGCGTTACTTTCGCATCGCCATTTAAGTTGATTAATCTTACACCTTGTGTATTTCTTCCGTAGATTCCTACATTCTCTAAAGCTACACGAATCATAATACCATCACTGGCAACAATCATCGCATCTTCTTTACCAGTAACCGCACGCATACACATTAGCTTACCAGTCTTTTCAGTGATATTAATTGTACTAACACCTTTTTTACCACGAGAAGTCAAGCGATAATCTTCGAACTTACTACGCTTACCATAACCATTTTCAGAAACAACAAGAACTGTATCTCCTTCGCTTGAAAGTGCAGCACCTACAACTTCACTGCCATCACAATTGAATCCTAATACACCACTTGCGCTACGTCCCATGATACGAACTTGATCTTCATTGAATCGAACAGCTTTACCATTTGATCCTGAAATGATTACTTCATCTTGTCCTGTAGTTAATTTCACAAAACGTAATTCATCATCTGGTTTTAAACTAATCGCAATCTTACCATTACGATTGATATTTTCAAACTCAGATACAGATGTACGTTTTACAATACCGTTCTTTGTGACAAATAATAATGTTTCACTTTCATCATCCTTAGGAACAGCTACAAGAACATTTACTTTTTCGCCCTTTTCCAAAGTCATTAAATTCACAATTGGAATTCCCTTAGAAGTTCTAGAGCCACTAGGAACATTGTATCCTTTTAATCGATATACACGACCCTTATCTGTAAACAACAATAAGAAGTCATGTGTCGACATTGAAATCATTGTATCAATTGAATCTTCTTCATTTAATGTTAATGATTTGATTCCACGACCACCACGATTTTGAGCACGATATGTGTCTACAAGCTGACGCTTAATATACCCTGACTCTGTTAAAGTGATAATCACATCTTCAACTGGAATTAAATCTTCATCTTCCATATCTACGGAAGCATCACTAATTTCGGTTCTTCTTTCATCACCATATTTCTGATCAATTTCAGTTAAATCATCACGAATGATTTGAAGAACACGATCATGATTTGCCAAGATATCCTTTAAATCTTCAATTGTCAACAATAATTGTTGATATTCATTTTCAATCTTATCTCTTTCTAATCCAGATAATCTTCTTAATTGCATAGCCAAGATTGCTTTTGCTTGAATCATACTCAATCCAAACGCATCACATAAATCTTGAGATAAACCAGCTTCATCCTTTTTAGAACTACGAATCATATGTATAACTTCATCAATATGATCCATCGCAATACGTAAACCTTCTAAGATATGTGCACGATCTTGCGCTTTCTTTAACTCAAACTGAGTCTTTCTAACAACTACATCAACCTGATGATCAATATAATCATGAATAATATCTTTTAATGGCAATTGTTTAGGACGACCATTTTCAAGTGCCAACATATTGATACCAAATGAAGTTTGAAGTGGCGTTAATCTAAACAACTGATTTAAAATTACTTCTTCTTGTGCATCCTTCTTTAACTCCATTACAATACGAATACCTTCACGGTTACTTTCATCATTTAAATAAGTAACACCCTGAATCGCTTTATCACGAATTAAAGAAGCCATCTTAGTAATTAAGTTTGCCTTATTGACCTGATAAGGAATTTCATAGAAAATAATTTGTTTCTTTCCATTTGATAATTCCTCAACACGATACTTAGAACGAATCATTATTGAGCCACGTCCAGTTTCAAAGGCTTGACGAATACCTTTACGACCCAAAATGATTCCTCCAGTAGGAAAATCTGGCCCTTTAATGACTTCCATCAATTGAGGAATTGTAATATCTGGATCATCCATTACCGCAAAAATAGCTTGAATTGTTTCTGATAAGTTGTGAGGTGGAATGTTTGTTGCCATACCAACCGCAATACCCACAGCACCATTGATCAATAAGTTAGGAATACGGCTAGGAAGCACAACCGGTTCATTTTCTTCACCATCATAGTTTGGAATAAAATCAACTGTATCCTTTTGAATATCTCGCATCATTTCCATAGAAATTTTAGACATACGAGCTTCCGTATAACGCATTGCCGCAGCACCATCTCCATCTAGAGAACCAAAGTTTCCATGACCATCCACTAATGGATATCGATAAGAGAAATCTTGGGCCATACGAACCATCGCATCATATACAGCTGTATCACCATGAGGGTGATACTTACCAATAACTTCACCAACAATACGAGCACTTTTTTTATGTGCTACTCCCGAAGTAATACCCAATTGATTCATCGCATGCAAAATACGACGATGAACAGGTTTCATACCATCACGAACATCTGGTAATGCACGTGAAACAATAACAGACATTGAATAATCTAGAAAGGCTGTACGCATTTCTTTGGATATTTCAACATCTTCTACATAGTCATATCGCTTATTTTCTTCTTCCATAAGGACCTCCTACTAGTAATCCAAATTAGCGTATACAGCATTTTCCTGAATATATTCACGACGAGGTTCTACATCCTCACCCATCAACATATCAAATACACTGTCCGCTTCCATCGCATCATCAATCGTGACACGTTTCAATACTCTATGATGTGGATCCATAGTTGTTTCCCACAACTGTTCTGCATCCATTTCACCTAAACCTTTATAACGCTGAACTTTGTATCCTTCTTTAAATTCTTCACGCAACTGATCCATTTCCTGCTCTTTATATGCATAGGCAATCTTTTTACCTTTTTGCACCTTGTATAAAGGCGGTTGTGCAATATAAACATATCCACCTTCAATAACAGGCTTCATAAAACGATATAAGAACGTCAACATCAATGTACAAATATGACTACCATCAACATCGGCATCGGTCATAATAACAATCTTGTGATAACGTAATTTAGATACATCTACATCTTCTTGAATACCACATCCAAAAGCAGTAATCATACTACGGATTTCCTGGTTTTCAAAAATACGATGTGTTCTAGCTTTTTCAACATTTAAAATCTTACCACGCAAAGGTAAAATTGCTTGTGTTTTCGCGTCACGACCTTGTTTCGCGCTGCCCCCGGCAGAATCACCTTCGACAATATAGATTTCGCATTCACTTGCATCTTTACTTGAACAATCCGTTAACTTACCAGGTAACGAGCTAATACCATCCAATGCAGATTTACGACGTGTTAATTCACGAGCCTTTTTAGCCGCAATTCTAGCCTTACTTGCGATTTCTGCTTTTTCCACAATAGCCTTAGCTACATCTGGATTTTCCAAGAAGAAACGATTGATCTGTTCTCCAGCAATATTTGAAACAATCTTACGAACTTCACTATTTCCTAATTTTGTCTTTGTCTGTCCTTCATATTGAGGATCTGGATGCTTCACTGAAATAATCGCAACCAAACCTTCCTTAACATCATCCTGAGATAAAGTCTCATCCTTTTTGATCATGTTATTATTTTTCGCATATGTGTTGATACAACGAGTCAAAGCCATTCTAAAACCATCTTCATGATATCCACCTTCATGCGTATGAATATTATTACAGAATGAATAAATACTTGATTGATAGCCATCATTATACTGCAAAGCAACTTCTGCAAGAATTCCATCCTGCAATCCTTCTACATAAATAACTTTATCACTAATTGTACTCTTATTCTTATTTAAGAATTGAACATACTCAATAATTCCACCCTCATATTTATAGTCATTACTTTGACCATCTGGCGTTCTTTTATCTGTTAAAGTTAAACGAATATCTTTATTTAAGAAAGCAAGCTGACGCAAACGAGAATTTAAGATTTCATAATCATAAACTGTTGTATCCTTAAAAATCTGTGGATCCGCCTTAAAACGAACCAAAGTTCCCGTTTCAGTTGTTTCACCAATAACTTTTAAAGGCTCAACCGCATGCCCACCATTTTCAAAACGAATAAAATAAATTTTACCATCTTGATAAACAGTTACCTCTAACCATTCACTCAACGCATTAACAACACTAGCACCAACACCATGTAAACCTCCGGAAACCTTATATGCGCCTCCACCAAATTTACCACCGGCATGTAATACTGTCATAATTGTTTCAACAGCACTGATTCCTGTCTTTTCATGAATACCAACTGGCATACCACGACCATTATCACGTACCGCAATAATGTTATCAGGCTCAATTGTCACATCAATTCGATTCGCAAATCCAGCTAATGCCTCATCAATACCATTATCTACGATTTCCCAAACCAAATGGTGAAGTCCACGAGCCGAAGTCGAACCAATATACATTCCTGGTCTCAAACGAACCGCTTCTAACCCTTCCAACACTTGAATATCATCCGCAGTATACGAATGTTCTACTTGTGTAGCTTGTGATTCTAATTCTTCAAATTCAAGAATCTCTTTTTGTAATTCATCCTGACTCATTTTAAGACCTCCTTGATTCTCCCTTGTTCTATATCATAAAATCGTACTTCACGATTCCATTTCATATTTAATCTTTCTGTTGTTGTTATAAAAATCTGCATATCTCTAGGAAGCTTTTCAATTAACTGACGCTTTCTAAAATCATCCAGTTCACTAAATACATCATCCAACAATAAGATTGGATATTGCCCGCTCTTTTCATAAATAATTTGAGCCAAACCTAACTTAAGTGCCAAAACAAAACTTCTTTTTTGCCCCTGACTTGCAACTTCACATACAAGTTTTCCATTTAATTCAAACAAAATATCATCTCTATGAATTCCAATCAAAGTTTGATGATATCTTTTTTCTTTTTCAAAAACCTTATCATATGCTTCTTTCATGTGACTTTTCATATCCTGATCTATAGGAATAAAAGTCATGTATTTTGCACCAATTTCTTCCTTTTCATTTGAAAAGAAAGGATAAAGCTCACGCGCTTTATTCATCAAAGAATTTAGAAATTCATTTCTCTGTTTGATAATCACACTTTGAACTTCTATCATTTGATCCAAATAAATCTGTACTAAACACTCATCTACATTACTTTGCTTCAAAGCCTGATTTCTTTGTTTTAAAAGCTTTTGATAAGAAGACAACGTAGATGTATAAGTTTTTGATAACTTCATCAATTCCAAATCAATAAATCGCCTCCGATTTTTTGGGGATGAAGTAAATAAAGATAAATCATCTGGACAAAACAAGATGGCATTTTCAATTCCAATAAAATCTGAATATTTCTTAATCGAATTTTGAAAACGAAATAAATGCTTTTTTTGATGATCCACAATCACTTTCAATTCTTCTTTTCTATGATTGGATTCTACCGTTGCCTGAACACAGAATTCATTACATCCATGCATGATCATACTGTCCATTTGATTTGTTCGAAATGAACGCAAATGACTTAAAAAATAGATGGCTTCAATTAAATTTGTTTTTCCTTGTGCATTTTTACCATATAAAAAATGAATACATTTAGGTGCAAAAGAAAAAGACATGGTTTCATAATTGCGAAAATGAAAACATGTCAGTTTTTCAACATTCATTTCACTTCGATCCTTATTCCATTAGTTTCTACAATATCTCCATGGTAGATTTTCTTTCCGCGACGATTTTCATTAACGCCGTTTACTAATACTTCCATGCTTGCTAAATATTCCTTAGCCTGTCCACCGCTATAAACAACGTCACAAGCTTTCAGCAATTGTGCTAATGTAATATACTCATCTCTTAATTCAAATTCCATGAAAATACCTCTTTTCGCACTCTAATTATATCATAAAACCTCATAAATATCTATGCGTACAGAGATACCGATATAAAAAGAAACCGTTTAAAACGAATTTAAACGGCATTTTCTTTAATCATAACTACGAATTGGCACCAAAATCATTAACACTGACGCATCTTCTGGATTCGATACCTTGATTGGTTTCATAAAACCAGAAAATTCAATCAATACCTTTTCACAACCTAATGCTTTGATCGCATCCAACATATAAGTACCATTACATGTTAATGAGATTTCCTCACCCTCATACTCACATTTTGTTAAAACTTCATCCGAGTTACCAATTTCACTAGAATACGTCTTAACATGCGTTTCAGTTTGTGAACACTCCAATTTAATTAAATGTACCTTGTCATTACGAATAAAGTTTGTACGATCAATAGTACCGGCAATTTCATATGAGTCCACTAACATTTTTGAAACACAACTAGTTGGGATGATTCTTTGTACATCTGGGAAAGTTCCATCAATCAAACGAGTTTGAATAATTGTTTTATCAAATACAAATTGTGCTTTTTTAGAATCTGCAAAAATATCAATAGTATCCTCATCAGAAACGGAACGAACCACTTCCGTTAAAGATTTACTAGGAATCGTAATATTAAAATCTTGGCTTGAGTTTAATTCAATCGTCTTTCTTGCCAAACGATAAGAATCTGTTCCTGAACAATACAACATATTGCCTTGAGAATTAAAATTAACCCCCGTTAAAACTGGACGTTGATCTTTATCACTGCATGCAAAGGCTGTTTGAGAAACAATAGATTTTAAATCCGTTGCCTTTAATACAAAATGATGATTTGGTTGTGTAAAATCAATATCTGGATATTCATTGGAACGAATACCATTTAAATTAAATTGTCCATTGTCACTTGAAATACGAACTAAAGAATAATCAATAACTTCAATTTCAATATTTTTACAATCTAATTTACGAACAATTTCAAGTAAGTATTTAGAATCAATAATAATTGAACCTTCTTCTTCAATATCCAAATTATTCAATTCACCAGGAACAATGACAGTACGAATAGAGATATTTGAATCACTACCCGTTAAAGTCATAGAATCATCTTTTAAATCTATACAAATACCTGATAATGCAGGTAATGGAGAAAAAACACTAATAGCTCTAGAAACTATAGATAGTTTCTCATAAAAATATTTTCGATCAATTGAAAAATGCATAAAATCCTCCTTTTATTAATATATTTATATATTAATTATAATATAAGCGACTGTATAAGTGTGTAAAAATTGCACAGACCCTTTAAAATACATGTTTTTCTGTTATTTTTTGTATGTGGATTCCATGAGGAATACAGTGTATAAATCAAGAATCCAAAGTACCACGTATTTTTTCAACAGCCGTCTTAAAAGCTTCATCTTTTTGAATCAATTTTTTAGCACGCTCATACGAACTCGATATTGTCGTATGATCTCGACCACCCAATTCTTGACCAATCGATACATAAGACTTATGAAGCAAATCTCTAGATAAGTAAACACAGATATGACGTGCATTCGCAATGAATTTTTGGCGACATTTTCCTTCTAAATCCTTATATGATAAGCCATAAAAGCGTGTAACAGCTTTTTTTATTTTTTTAATGGTTAATTCATCCGATTGCGATACAATCGGCTCTTTAACTAATACTTTACGTGCAAAATCCATATCAATTACATCTGGATTGAATAAAGTTGCATTAAAAATCAAGCGATTTAAGGTACCTTCTAGATTTCTGACATCATTTGAATATTTACCAGCTAAATAATCAATAACATCCTCACTCATATTTACACTTTCTTCGCGCCCTTCTATCTTCTTCTTTAAAATAGCTTTACTTGTTTCAAATTCAGGCTTAGAAATACTGATGGTTAATCCGGAAACGAAGCGTGATATCAAACGTGACTGCAAACCACTGATTTCGCTAGGATGCATATCACTTGTGATAATGATCTGTGTATTTTTCTGAATCAATTGATTGTATACGGTAAAAAAGATTTCTTGGCTACTTGAGTGCTGTTGTAAGTTTTGAATATCATCAATTAAAAAATAATCACAATCTAAAAGCTGTTCTTTGACTCTTTCCACAGTATTTCCATGGACATTTTTAGTCTTCATAGCCTCTATTAATAAGGAAACTAAATCTCCACTATACATGTAGATGACTTTACACTCCGGATGTTCCTTAGCTAAATAATTTCCCATCGCATGAAGTAAATGTGTTTTACCTAAGCCAGAATTTCCATATAACATAAGCGGATTAAAAAGATGTGAAGTTGTTTGAGTACAACACGCTAAACATGCGGCATACGCTTCCGCATTCGAATTTCCTTCGACAAAGTTTTCAAATGTATACGAAGGATTAAATTTGTTTTCTAATAAAACATTCGTTCTTTGTTTAACCACCTCTTCAGGCATCATCTTTTCCATTTCTCTTTGATGAATATATTGAATGGTTAAAGTATCTCCCCAAACTTCACTCAGTGTAGATTCAAATAGATCTTTTTCTTTTTGTTTCTTTAAAATACTGAAAGTAATGGTCGAACGATAAGCTACATAAGCTATATTATCCTCTATTTTAAATAGAGTGGTTTTAGAAATCCATGAATTAAATGTATTACTATCAAAATAGTTGGATTCTTGAATTTTTTGTAAAGTTTCATTCCATATCGATGCATAAGACATGGTAGACATAGTAAAACCTCCTTGCAGTAGTATTATTATACACGATTTTTACACTTATCCCCATTTATTATTTGTGGAAATAAAATATACACATGGGGATAAATGTGTAAAAAAAATAAATAAAATCGGGATAATTCACTTTATATTCATATTAAATACATCGAGAATCATTCTAAAATAAAGCATATAAAACACTTTTCCATAGTTATACAGAGTATAAAAAACACTTACCTTTATCCACTGTATAACTTATGTATTTATATACAATTTAACTGTATACATCGTAACGGAATTTGAAAACACACATATCCATATGTATTATATGTGGATAATTTATAGACCATTTTGTGTAAAACTAATAAAATGCTATAATGCATACAGGAATATAAAGGGGTATAAAAGTATATGTATATTTTTAAGTCGGATATAAATAAAAATGAATATGATTACTTTGTAGAAAATCATCCTAGTTGTAATTTACTTCAAAGCTATAACTGGGCAAATATAAAAAATAATTGGAAACCTATTTATACTGGAGTATATGAAAACGAACAATTAGTAGCAGCTGGATTGGTGTTGATTCGTCCATTGCCTTTGTCTTTTTCAATGTTCTATTTGCCAAGAGGCCCAATTTTAGATTTTAAGAATAAAGAATTATTAAATTATTATTTTACAGAATTAAAGAAAATTGCCAAAAAAGAACATTGCTTGTTTATAAAATTCGATCCTAGTATTTTAGTTTCTAGTTTCCATTTAGATGAAGAAAGAAAAGAATTTAATTATAAGGAAGAGTTTGAAAATATTAAAGCATGTAAAGCAATTCATTATGGATTCAATAAGGACTTTGATACAACCGTTCAGCCAAGATACAATATGGTTGAATATGCGGATGATTTTGGCATGGATAGTTTATCTAAAAAAGGGAAAAAGAATATCAAAGTAGCTCAGAAACAAAATTTGGATATTCAATTTGGACATAAAGAACTATTAGATGATTTTGACAAAGTTATGAAATGTACAGAAGAAAGAAAAGGCATTTCTTTACGAACAAAGGAATATTATGAATTGCTTCTAGACACATATAAGGATGATGCATTTATCACATTAGCATATTTCCATATCCATGATATGTTAAATGAAACTAAGGAAAGATATGAAAAATGTTTATTAGATTTAGATAATTGTCCGGAAAACGCAAAGAAAAAACGTTTCACATTAGAAGAATTAAAAGATTCATTAGAAAAGAAAATCAGCAAATATGAAGAAGATGTAAAAACATATGGAGAAACAGTCTGTGTCTGTGGAACATTAACTGTAAAATATGGACATACATCAGAAATTCTATATGCAGGTATGAATGAAGATTTCAAACGATTAATGGGACCATATTTAACTTGGTATAAAACGATGGAAAAATGTTTTGAACTTGGATGTAATACAAGTAATATGGGCGGAATTGAAGGAACTCTAAAAGGAGGACTTGTGGATTTTAAAGAAATTTATCATCCAAGAATCAATGAATATATTGGAGAATTTGATATTCCAGTAAATTCATTACTATATAATGTAGCATTTAAATTTTATAAAAAAATCAAAGAAAGAAACACAAAACACAAATAATTTAAGGATGATTTAAGTACGACTATCTATTATGTCCAAGTAAGGATGGAATTTGATATGTCGTATTTATTTTTTAAAAATATAAACCAAGAAGAATTTGATGAATTTGTGAAAAATCATGAATATTGTAATTTACTGTTGAAGTCAGAACGCTCGTGACTTTAATCATGAGATGAATGACGTATGTAACTGGTTTTCAGCTGTTTCTATACGTGAACCATGATATAATATATACGTAGAATACGTCACAAAAGAGGAGATTTCGATATGTATACAGTACGCTTTCAATTGGAACTAAGTGGATCTGAGAAACGTTTTTTGTCGAAGTCTTTTTTCTATGCGAATCAGATGCATAATCAGTTGGTTCGATATGCTACAAACCGTTTGAATGCTTTATTTCATGATAAAGAATATGTGGGTGCACGCAAAGCTTATGGTGAAGCTGAATTTTCTAAAAAGAAAGTATCTGAATTGTCAGCTTCTGAAAAGAAGAAGAAAAAAGAGTTGTCCAATATCATGTGTATTAAACAAAAAGAGTATAATCTTACGAAGACTTCTTTGTGTAAGTTCGTATCCAAAGAACAAAAGAAATACAAGAACTACATCAACTCTCATCAGGCACAGGCAGAAGCTGAAGCTGTATATAAGGGAGTGGAAAAAGTTCTTTTTGAGGATGGGCGTCATCTTCATTATCGAAGATACAACAGTTTCGATTGTATCAAACAAAAATGTGCTGCAACAGGTGTACGTCTTTCAAGATGGGATACCATATGTTTTATGAAGCACTATTTTAAAGTTCGTGTCCCAAAAAATGAATATATTCAAAACATCATTTCATCTGTTGATTTAAAAGAAGATGTTGTTTATTCATTTTTAAAGAGAATCGAATTCAACAGTGGATTCAAATATTATGTAGTGATCACACTTCGAGGTGATGCACCAAAACGAATCAAGCTGTCAAAAGATGGCGGACATCGTACAGGCGTTGACTTTGGAACATCAACGATTGCGACAGTCTCAAACAACGAGGTCCATCTGGAAGAATTGGCTCCAGAATCAGCCAAATATGAAAAAGAGATCCGCCATAAGCAGAATCTGGTGGATGCCTCTATGCGAAAACATAATCCAGAAAACTATAACAAGAATGGTACAGTCAAAAAGGGAAAACATAAATGGAAGACAACAAGAAGATGCAGACGTCTGAAACGGCAGATACGCGTGCTCTATCGAAAACAGTCTGCTTACATTAAGACTTCACATCATACCTTTATCAACAGAGTCGTTCAGAACACAAGCAAATTCATCCTTGAGCCAATGAATTTCAAGGCTCTTCAAAAGAAATCAAAGAAGACAGAGCGTAAAGATGAGGCAACGGCTATTAAACAAAAAGACGGTTCTTTGAAAATGGTGCGTAAATACAAACGTAAGAAACGTTATGGACACTCCATCAAGAACCGTTCTCCAGGTCTTATGCAGGCCGATTTAAAAACAAAGGCAACACAGTATGGAATTCCATACTATGAAATAGATATTCATCAATATCGTGCTTCACAACTTCACCATGATACAGGTGAATACATCAAACCTAATTTAAGTGAAAGATTTAAAACGATTGAAGGACATAAAGTACAAAGAGATTTATATTCTGCCTTTCTAATTTGTCATACGGACGATACATTGACTGCACCTGATTTTAAAACCTGCCATCTTGACTTTCCACACTTTGTCAAGATGCAGGATACATTGATTCTAAAAATGAAAAAATGTGGACACACAATGAAACACTGCTTTGGATTCTAGCTTAAAGAATCCCTCATCTAGTTCAGGTCTTAGGCGTAAGCCCTGCTGGATGTAGTATGAGTATACAAAGTACAGTCCATATGGATTGGAAATGCTCGAAAAACAAGAGCTATGCAAAGACTATATGCAAGGTCTAGAACCATGCTGAAAGCTTTGCGATGCTCCATTTCTCGCATTTTGAGAAAGAGAATCTCGTCATTTTAATGATGAGAGTACGTCAACTAGAGGTCCAATCATGGATTATAAGGATAAAGAGCTTGTTCAATATTATTTTGATCAATTAAAAAAGTTAGCTAAAAAAGATCATTGTATCTTCATTAAATTTGATCCAGCTGTTCATGTTAATGATTATGATTCAAAATCATATAATATAAATAGATATAAGGAAACAGAATTATATTTAGATACATTTAAAAGCTGTAAAGCTATTCATAAAGGATATACGACAAGTATTGCGGATACAGTGCAGCCAAGATTTCAATCGAACGTATATTCATATGAAAATATAGACGAAACATTGCCAAAACATACGAAACGTTTAATAAAGGATGCAGACCGTAGAAATGTTCAAATTATTCATGGACAAGGTGAATTACTAGATGAATTTAGCCGACTTGTAGAATTGGCGAAATCAAGAAAAGGAGTTGCGCTAAGAGATAAAGGCTATTTTAAGACGTTGTTAGAAAATTATCCTGAAGGAGGCGTTATCTTCTTAGCTACATGTAATGTATATAAATTAAATGAAGATGCAAATAAATGAAGATGCAAAAATAAAAAAGGGAAAACTTGAAAAGGAAATTGCTCAAACTTGTGGAAATGCAAAAAAGAAATTGCATCGTTTAGAAGATCAATTGCGAAGTGTAGATAAAGATATAAAAGAATTTAAAGAAATATTTTCAGAATTTGGGCAAGAAGATCAAGACATTGCAATTGCAGGAATACTTAGTATTCAATATGGAAATACTTGTGAAATGTTATATGCAGGAATGGATGAAAGATTTAAAAAGTTCATGCCACAATATAAAGAATATGTTGAAAACTTTAAATGGGCATTTGAAAGAGGATGTCAATGGAGTAATATGGGTGGCGTAGAAGGAACTTTGGATGATGGATTAACAAAATTCAAAGACAATTTCAATCCAACAATAAATGAATTTATTGGTGAATTTGATATACCAATTTATCCAATCATGTATCGTTTAACACAAAAAGCATATAAAATATTGAAAAGTAAGCATATGTGATAATTATTTTATTGACAATCATTTTATTTTATGTTTATAATGTTTGAGCAATCTTATTTGAAAATTTAGAAGAAGAAAAGACTGAGAGGTGTAATCAAGATGAAAAGAACATATCAGCCAAGTAAGAGAAAACACCAAAAAGTTCATGGTTTCCGTGCTCGTATGGCAACTGTTGGTGGACGTAACGTTCTTTCTAGAAGAAGAGCGAAAGGCAGAAAGGTTTTATCCGCATAGAAATCACCTGCTAGGTGATTTTTTTGTCTGGATAGGGAAATGACATGAAAAAAGAGTTTCGTGTATTAAAAAACTATGAGTTTTCTTCCATCATCCAGAATCGACAATTTGTTAAGTCGTCGTCATTTGTTTGTTATTTTCAAAAACGAAAATTGGACCATGCAAGAGTCGGAATCAGTGTTGGCAAAAAATTAGGAAATGCGGTTTGTCGAAATAAAGTAAAAAGACAACTTCGTAGTATTGTAGATGACGTATTTACCTTTGAAGAGGGATATGATGTTATTATTATAGTTCGACCTGCCTACGCGAATAAATCGTTTGAAGAAAATAAAAATGAAATGAAAGAAAATCAAAATCGGATAAATAAAAGATTTTTGAAAAAGTAGAGGAATAAAAAATGAAACAATTTTTGCAGAAAAAAGCAAAATTGGTCTTTCTATGTATGTTGGTATTATTAACATGTACGGCTTGTGCAAATCCAAGAGGTAGAGATGGAAAAACATTAGCAGACCAAATTATTGCAAGTGAAGAGACAACAATTGATGCAAGCAAAATCAATTACAAAGACATTTCTGATAAAGAATTAAAGAAAGAAATTAAAAAGAATATTAAAGATGGACAATATACAATTCAACCAACAACTTTTAAAGATTCTATGTCAAAAGGATGGTTTGAAGGTTTAATTGTTTGGCCAATCGCACAAATTATCAACTTAATTTCTTCAAAGACAGATGCAGGTGTAGGTATTATTTTAACTACATTGTTGATTCAGATGTTAGTATTTGTATTTACACGTAAATCACAAATGTCTACACAAAGAATGCAGGAAATTCAACCTGAAATTCAAAAAATCCAAAATAAATATAAAGATAAAACAGATGAGCGTTCTAAAATGCAGATGGCTCAGGAAATGCAAAATTTTTATCAAAAATATGATATTCATCCATTTGGTTCAATGTTGATTACTTTCATTCAGTTACCAATCATGATGGGTATGTATTATGCGACAATGCGTTCTGTAAGCGTTGTGAGCGGAAGCTTTATGGGTATTTCTTTAGCGGGTACTCCACTTGATGGATTTAAAGCTTTAGATATCGCATATATCGCAATTTATGTATTAATGGTTATTTTCTATATTGTTTCAATGAAATTACCTCAATGGTTGAAGAAATGGCAAGATAAGAAAGATAACGTTAAAGTTAAAAAATATGCACAAGAAGAAACAAATCCAATGGCTAACAGTATGAATATGTCAGTGTACTTCATGACAGCTATGATTTGTGTTATGTATATTTCATGGCCAATGGCAATGTCATTCTATTGGTTAGTATCAAGTGTAATTCGTGTATGTCAATCATTGATCCTACACCAAGTTATGAATAAAAAGTAGGTAATACATATGGAATTCGAAAAATTTACTGGGAAAACTTTAGATGAAGCTTTAAACTCTGCATGTAACGCAAAGGGATGCACAAAAGAAGAACTTCATTATGAAGTTACAGAAGAAAAAAGTGGTTTTTTAGGAATTGGAAAAACAATTGAAATTGAAGTATATTGCCAAAAAGATATTGAAGATTTCATTAAATCATATATTCAAACCTATTTTGACAATGCAGAATTAGATGGAACTGTTGAAATTGAAAATGATCATGGTTTCTATCGCATTACTGTAAATACAAAGAACAATGCGATTATGATTGGTAAAGCTGGTAAGTCTTTACAAGCATTCAATCGTTTGGTAAAAGCAGCCGTTAGTGCAGCATTCAAAAAACGTGTTGGCCTATTAATCGATGTAAATGGTTATAAGGAAGAAAGATACGAAAAAATTTGTAAAATGGCAGTTCGCGTCGCAAAAGATGTGCGTCGTACAAAAGTAGATGCCGTATTAGATCCAATGCCAGCCGATGAAAGAAAGGCAATTCACAATGCTTTAGCAGGAATGAATGATATTTCTACTAAGAGTGAAGGTGAAGGCGAAGGACGTCGTTTACACATTTTATATACACCAGGAAAAGATGAAGAATAACGGGATTATCCCGTTATTTTTTTGAAGGAGGATTTTTTTCATGAAAATTATTATCGGATTAGGAAATATCGGAAGAGAATACGAAAATACACGTCATAATGCAGGATTTATGGCCATCGATAAATTGGCACAAATGCTAGAAATGGATTTTAATCAGGAAAAGTTTTCAGCTTATTTTGCGAAAAAGAAAATTGATGGAGAAGATATTATTTTATTAAAACCAACCACATATATGAATAATAGTGGTATTGCTCTAAGACAATGCATGGATTTCTATAAAGTATCATCAGAAGATATTCTTGTGTTATATGATGATATGGATATGCCTGTTGGAAAACTTCGTTTGCGCCAAAAAGGCAGTGCCGGAGGCCATAATGGAATCAAAAGTATAATTTCTCATATTGGTACGCAAGAATTTGATCGTATTCGCATAGGTATTGGAAAAGATAAATTGATTCCCGTTGTAGATTGGGTATTAGGAAAATTTCCTCAAGAACAACAAGATGATTTAAACCATGCTTTAGAGCAGGCCGCAAAAGCAGCTAAATTTTCAATTAAACACTCTTTTAGTGATACGATGAATAGGTATAATAAAAAGTAGAAGGTGATATTCTTGAAAGAGACAATATTAAATAAACTACAAGACAATCCTATCGTTCAACAAATGCTTCAATTTGGAAATAATATAGGAAACTTACTTCCAAACGAAGAAGCATTGTGTTTAGCTAGTGCGTTTATGCAAGATAAACAAACAAGGATTGTAGTTAAAAAGAATCGCTATGAAGCGCAACAACTCTATCAAAGATTGAAGCCACTTATTGATGATACATTATTATTTGTGATGGAAGAATCTTTACGAGTTCAAGCCATTGCTTCAAGTCCAGAAGATAAACAAGAACAACTCTATGTATTAACACAGCTGGTAAAAGAAGATAAGCCACGTATTATTATATGTAATACGGCGGCCTTTTTCCGTTATTTACCCGATAAAGAATTATTTAGAAGTCTTTGTTTCAAATTTGAAGTCGATCAAGAAATCACAATGACTGAATTGAAACAAAAACTAAATCGAGCAGGATATACCAAAGTAAATTATGTAGATCGTCCATGCACATACGCAAGTCGTGGTGGGATTGTGGATGTATATTGTCTTGAATATGACCATCCGATTCGTATTGAATTTTTTGATACAGTCATTGAATCCATCCGAATCTTTCATGAAGAGACACAAAGAACCATTGAAACAATTGATTCTGTATTTATTAATCCAGCTACAGATTTATTATTTACAGATGATCAGATTGAGTTTCTACAAAATGAAATTGATTCTGAACTAGAAAAACAACATGAAAAACTCATTCAAGATGATTATGATTTCTTATTGGATTATATTGAAAAAGATAAAATTGCTTTAGAAAATTATGATATAGATCCGCATTTATATATTTATTTTAGTTATTTAAAGGCAAACCAATTTATGGATTATGTGAGTGGTCATATTATTTTTTCAAGTCAGGAAGAAGTAGAAAATGGATATAAAAAATTAAATGAAGAAACCATTTCATTCATACAAGAAATGGTTGAATCCCATCAATACTTACCTTCATATAGTATGTTTCATGATGTATTCACATTTGAAAAAGAACATAACATTCAGATGTTCCATGATTTCATGGATTTTAAAAATCCAATTTTTTCAAAAATAGAGACACTTGAAAAATCAGATCAGCCATTGATTCAAATTTTAGAGAATTTAAAAGGAAATACAATCTATATTTCATTGGACAAAGAGCATACTAAGAAGGTGGAAGAAGCTTTAAAAGCGTATTCGATTCATAGGAATATCACATTTATAGAAGATGATTTTTATGAAGGCTTCATGTATGAAGATATTTCTGTGTATACCCAGCAAGAATTATTTCACCGTCCAAGCCAGATCAAAAGGTATCAGAAAACATTTAAACAAGGACAAGTTTTACAAAATATTCTTGAACTAGAACCAAACGATTATGTTGTGCATGAACAATATGGTATTGGTCAATATGTTGGAATCACAACAAGAAAGATAAAAGGAAAAACCTTAGATTATTTGCATGTTATATATAATGGTGGAGACGAACTATTTGTACCACTATCACAATTTCAGCTTGTAAGAAAATATGTATCTAAAGAAGGGGTAGGTATAAAGCTATCTCAATTAGGCTCAAATAAGTGGAAAAAAACAAAAGAAAAAGTTTCTAAAAAGGTTGAAGAAATTGCAGCTCGTTTGGTTGAATTATATGCGAAACGAAATGAAGATATTGGATTTGCGTTTAGTAAAGATGATGATCTACAAAAAGAATTTGAGGATGCCTTTGAATATGAGGCAACGCCAGATCAAATAAGAGCAACCGAAGAAATTAAAAGAGAAATGGAAAAACCAAAACCAATGGATCATTTACTTTGTGGAGATGTTGGATTTGGAAAAACTGAAGTTGCGATGCGTGCAGCATTCAAGGCAATTTCCAACAACAAACAAGTGGCATTATTATGTCCAACAACCATTTTATCTATGCAGCACTACCAAACATTTGTTAAAAGATTTGAAAATGTGGGAGCTAATATTCGTGTTGTGAATCGTTTTGTAGCGACAAAAGAAATAAGTAAGATAAAAAAAGAATTAGCCGAAGGCCAA
The DNA here is from genome assembly GCF_934754935.1 of uncultured Holdemanella sp. Taxonomy (GTDB): domain Bacteria; phylum Bacillota_I; class Bacilli_A; order Erysipelotrichales; family Erysipelotrichaceae; genus Holdemanella. The sequence goes on from NZ_CAKVJB010000005.1 coordinate 20,422, forward strand.
GTAGATATTATTATTGGTACTCATAAATTGTTGAATAAATCTTTCCAATATAAAAATCTCGGTCTATTGATTATTGATGAAGAACAACGTTTTGGTGTAGAACATAAAGAAAGAATTAAAGAGATGAAAAATGCGATCGACGTTTTATCTTTAAGTGCAACACCTATACCAAGAACTCTACAGATGTCTTTGATTGGAGTACGTACAATTTCACAATTAAATACACCTCCTTTGCATCGTCATCCGATTCAAACGTATGTGATGGAAAATCGAAAAAGCGTTGTCAAAGAAATTATTCAAAGAGAATTATCACGTGGAGGACAAGTATTCTATTTATACAATCATGTTTCAAACATCTATTCTGTAGCTAAAAATATTCAAAGTATGTTTCCGGACGCAAAAGTGGCCGTAGCGCATGGTCGTATGGAAAAAAATGATATTGAACAAACTATGATTGATTTTGAGCAAGAGAAATATCAAATTTTAGTATGCACGACAATTATTGAAACAGGACTCGATATTGCGAATGCGAACACAATGATTATTGATGATGCGGATCGTTTTGGATTATCGCAATTGTATCAGATACGAGGTCGTGTAGGTCGTCGTGAAAAAATCGCATATTGTTATTTATTAGTGCAGCCACAAAAAGAATTAACAGAGCAAGCCCATAAAAGATTAAAAGCTATCAAAGAATTTACATCTTTAGGTAGTGGTTATAAAGTAGCTATGCGAGATTTAACGATTCGTGGAGCTGGAGATATGCTTGGTCCTCAACAAGCTGGATTTATTGACGATGTTGGTTTGGATTTATATCTTGAAATGTTGGCAAGTGCCATTAAAGAAAAACAAGGTAAGCCAATCGAAAAAAAGAAAAATGATAAAGTAGCTCAAGTGCAATTATCGGGATATATACCTGAAAAATTCACGGATAATGATGGAGATAAATTAGAAATTTATCAACATATCAAAAAAACAGAGAGTCTTGCTGAATTGATTGAATATGAAAAGCGTGTGGAAGACTTATTTGGACATATTCCAAATGAAGTAAAACAATTGTTTGAACAGAAAAAATTGGATTTCTTTGTGAATCGAGAAGGTGTTGAATCATTAAAAGAAACAGAAGATGTTGTTACTATCACTATGAGTAAAGAATGGTCAAAGAATTGTGATGGTGTAAAACTATTTGGGGCCATCAATGACATTAGTCGAAAGATCAATTTGAAATTAGAAGATGGAAAAATTAAAATTATGATTTCAAAACGCTTGAAGAAACATATTGAATTGATGATGCAGGTGATTGATAAATTAGAAGGAGAATTTTGATGCGATTAGATAAATATTTAAAAACAGCAAGAATCTTAAAAAGAAGAGAAGCCGCTAAAGAACTAGCGTTACAAGGTCGTATTTGGGTAAATGATCGAGTGGCTAAACCAAGTACAGAATTAAAAATTGGGGATACGATTCGTATTCGTTTTGGAGCAAGATTGCTTGAAATTCGTGTACTAGATATTCAAAAACAAGTTTCTAAACAAAACGCACAATTATTGTTTGAAATCATTCATGAAGAAAGAATTGAAGATGAACAAGCTTAATGTTGTGTGTGGAGCTCTTATCGTAAATGGAAAAGTCATGATTGCACAAAGAAATTATGGTTCGAGCAAAGGTTTCTTTGAGTTTCCTGGTGGAAAAGTTGAAGAAAATGAGACAAAAGAAGAAGCTTTGATTCGTGAATGGAAAGAAGAATGTGATATCGATATTTATAATGTTCAATATTTAGCTAACAGTATTGATTATCAAGATGGATATGAAATTCACTTAACTTGTTTCACATGTACTTCTAATGAAAAACCAACAAAATTAAGTGTGCATTCACAATATATTTGGACAACTCCAGATCATATATATGACTATAACTTCTTTAAATCTGATAAAATGCTTGTAGAAGCATTAAAGGAGGTATGGCCATGTTTGATAAAACCAACGAAACTAAAGTATTAAGAGATCCTGTACATGGATATATTCATGTGAAATATCAAGTGATATGGGATTGTATCAACGCAAAGGAATTTCAAAGATTACATCGCATTCATCAATTAGGTGGAGATTTTCAAATCTATCATACGGCAGAGCATTCGCGTTTTTCACATAGTCTAGGTGTATATGAAATCACTAGACGAATGTGTGAAGAAGTGGATTCAATCACAGCCTCTCTAAGTGAATATGAAAAAATTCAAGTTTTATGTGCTGCTTTGTTGCATGATTTGGGCCATGGTCCTTTTTCACATTTTTTTGAAACACTTCATAAGAAGCATCACGAACAAATGACTTGTGATTTGATTTTGGATCCAAAAACAGAAATTCATAAGGTACTTATTAAAGAGGATGCTTCACTTCCACAAAATATTGTATTGATTTTAACACATAAACATCCCAAACCAATGATGCATCAAATGATCAGCTCACAATTGGATGCGGATCGCATGGATTATCTTTTAAGAGATGCATATGAAACGGGTACAAGCTATGGTACTTTTGATTTAGAAAGAATTTTGCGTACTTTGCGTGTAAAAAATGATTCATTGTGTGTGAAGATGAGTGGTATGCACAGTATTGAAGACTATATTATGGCAAGATATCATATGTATTGGCAGGTTTACTTACATCCAGATGCGAAATCATATGAAATTATGATTCAACAATTTTTTAAACGATACGCAACAATTCGAAATATCGATGTGTTTGAACCATTAATGAATGGAGAATTATCGAATAACGACTTTTATTTAATGGATGAACACCGTATGTTTTATGGCTTTCAACAAGCGTTAGAGAGTGAAGATGAAATTTTAAAAGATTTCGCAGATCGTATTTTAAATCGGCATCTATTTGAATGGATTGAAGATCCAAGTGATCCACAGATGCAAGATATCAAACAGAAGCTTGTTGAATCTGGATATGATTTAGATTATTACTATTATGAAGCAATTTCACATTCTAAGGCGTATTTACCATATACAGAAAATGATGAAAATCAAATCATTTGGATGTTAGATTCTAAAAATGAATTGGTGTCTTTATCAAGTTGTTCACAGATTGTTAAGGCATTGTTGAAGATGAAAAATCAAACGAATAAACGAATTTATTTTCCAAAAGAAATACTATAAAACGAGCGGTAACATGTGTGGTGTTACCGTTTTCACTTGTGAAAAATTGAGGTAATTATATAAAAAAATATGAATTTTAGATTAAAATGGTCATATTTTAATTAAATTGTTACGTTTTTTAATAAATTTTCTTGCAAAAAAATCAGAGTGTGATATTATGCACTAGCTATGACAAATCAGGTACATTTATTTGATAAAATTTCAAATCAAACATTATATAAAGGAGAGGCTATAATTGACTTTTGTGCGAACGAAGGCCTTCTAGTTTCTTTTAGTAATGATACACATCGATTTGAATGGAAAATATGGAAAAATGGATTAGTGATCCGTAGTGAATCTGAGGTTCTTGTGAATTTGACACTTCGTTTGAATAGTCAAACAAAGGGGCATATTGAAACAGAATTTGGGCAAATAGATTTGGATTGTCATACAAGTCATTATGATGTGGATGAAAATCATATAGAAGTAAAATACAGTCTTATACAGGGAAATGAAGAACAAAAATTTCACTTTGTACTATATATAAATAAGGAGGATACATATGCAGTCAATTGAAGTTGAATTAAAGCAGGCCATTCAAAGTGCGGTTAAAAAAGCATTTGATTTAGATTTAGATGTTCAAAACATTGTTGTTGAAACACCAAAAAACAAAGATCATGGTGATTTTTCAAGTAACGTTGCGATGCAGTTAACTCGTCAATTACATCAAAATCCAAGAATGATTGCGCAAAGTTTATTAGATGCATTCTCATTAGAAATGGTTTCTAATATTGAAATTGCAGGACCTGGTTTCTTGAACTTTACATTATCTAAAGATCGTTTTAGTACAGTAATTTCAGATGTATTAGCACAAAAGGAAAATTATGGTCAACAACCAGCGAATGGAATTAAAGTAGATCTAGAATATGTAAGTGCAAACCCAACCGGATCATTACACTTAGGACATGCTCGTGGAGCTGCTTGGGGAGATAGTTGTGCACGTATCATGAAAAAAGCGGGATATGATGTAACTCGTGAATATTATGTAAATGATGCGGGTAATCAAATCACAAACTTGGCACTATCTTTAAATGCTCGTTATCGTCAAGCACAAGGAATTCCAACAGAAATTGGTCAAGATGGTTACATGGGTAAGGATGTTGAAGAAAAAGGATATGAATTGGCGAAAGAATATCCTGAAACATACTTAGAACCTACAGAAGAGAATTTGAAATTCTTCAGAAAAGAAGGAATTAAATTTGAATTAGATAAAATTAGAAAAGATTTAGATCGTTATCGTGTACATTTTGATGTTTGGTCAAGTGAACAAAGTATTCGTGATGCAGGTAAAGTAGAGGCTGCCATCAATGAATTAAATGAAAAGGGCTATGTATATGAAAAAGATGGCGCTTTATGGTTTGAAACAACAAAATTTGGGGATGATAAAGATCGTGTTTTAAGAAAACAAGATGGATCATTAACATATTTAGTTCCAGACATTGCTTATCATAATGATAAATGTCAACGTGGATTTGATATGTTGGTTGACTTTTTTGGAGCTGACCACCATGGATATATTCCTCGTTTAAAAGCAAGTATGACAGCTTTAGGAAACGATGCAGACAAATTACATGTAGATATTATTCAGATGGTTCGTTTAGTATCAAACGGTGAAGAAATGAAAATGTCAAAACGTTTAGGAAATGCGACAACAATTAATGAGTTGTGCGACAAAGTAGGCGTTGATGCAGCTCGTTATTTCTTCGTACAACGTGCATTAGATTCACATTTAGATTTCGATATTGAATTGGCAACTAAGAAATCGAATGAAAACCCAGTTTACTATGCACAATATGCACATGCTCGTATGTGTTCAATCCAAAAACAGGCTCAAGATATTGAATTAGCAACATCATTTGAAGATTTAACAAATGAAAAAGAAATTGAATTGATGAAGTCTTTACAAGAATTCAATAAAGTTATTGTAGAAACAGCACAATCTCGTCAAGTTCATAAAATGTGTCATTATATTCAAAATTTAGCTAGTAAGTTTCACAGCTTCTATAATGTATGTAAGGTTGTAGATCGTGATAACTTAGAATTAAGTTCACAACGCCTTGCCTTAGTAAAGGCAACTCAAATTGTTTTAGCTAACGCATTAGAATGTATTGGTGTTGAAGCAGTTGAATCAATGTAAGTATTAAGAGGAGTTTTATAGTATTATGAAAAAGTCTATGATTGAAGTAGCATATCAAGTATTGACCAACAACAAGGGTTCTATGCCATTTGTTGATCTTTGGAAAGATGTAAGTCAAGAAATGGGATTTACTCAAACACAGTTTGAAGATAATATCGCACAATTTTATACAGATTTATCTTTAGACGGCCGTTTCTTGAATATGTCACAAAATACTTGGGATTTACGTTCACGTCACACGTATTCAGAAAGTGTAATGGATACGGATTCTATCGCAATCGACGAGGATGATGAGGAAGAAGAAGAATCAGAAATCGTTGAAGATGGATTAGACGAAGTAGAAAAAGAAATGGAAGAAGAAAACGAATAAAACGCATCCTTTTTCACAATAAATTCACATTGAATTGTTAGAATTGAAGTGGAAAGGAGAAGGAATGCAAGAAAATCTGCTTCATGCAGATTTTTTTTCTATGAAAAATATGATAACCTAGAAGTTGTTAAGGAGAAATTTATATGTTTAAAAGCATTTCATACGTTATAAAAGAAAATTGTTCAAATTTCTATCGTATTTTCTGTATCGCAAAATATGAATTGTTGTCAGATATGCGCGATTCTAAATTTGGTATTTTTTGGAACTTTGCATCTCCAGCCATTCAAGTATTCACATATTGGTTAGTCTTTGGGATTGCTTGGGGAAGAAAAGCACAAACATACAGAGGTATTACCGTCGAATATTTACCATGGCTTGTTGTAGCATTTAGTGTATGGTGGTATATTCGTCCATGCATTGTAGATGGATGTTCTGCCGTATTTTCAAAGACTAATGTCATCACAAGAATGAAGTTTCCAGTATCGGTTTTACCGGCAACCGTTTGTTTAAGAGAATTATTCAATCACTTTGTGATGTTGATTATCACATTTGTTACTTTGATTTTAAGTGGATGGTATCCAAATTTAAATTGGCTTTGGATTTTATATTATATGTTCTGCGCATTTATGCTTGGAGAAGCTATTTCACTCGTATTATCTGTACTTACAATGTTATGGCGTGATGTAAAGAAATTTATTTCTTCAATCATGCGTATGTTGATGTACTTCTCTCCTATTTTATGGGATTGTCATTTTAAAGCCGATGTTCCATTCGCAAGTATTTTAAATAAACTTGTGAAGGTAAATCCAATCTATTATATTATTCAAGGATATAGAGATGCCGTTTTCTATGGAAGAAACGCATTTGATCATCCTGCTATTACACTTTATTTTTGGTGTCTAGTTTTCTTGATTTTTGCGTTAGGATGCTATTTGATGTACACCTTCAAAAAGAAATTCATCGATATGATTTAAGGAGGTTTTTATGTCTAAAGAAGAATATGCTGTTGAAGTCGAAAATATTTCAAAAATCTATACTTTAAGAAATAAAAACAATCAATATAAAACAGATAAGAAGGAATTCTATGCATTAAAAGATGTTTCTTTTAAAATAAAAAAAGGCGATGTAGTTGGAATTCTTGGAACGAATGGTTCTGGTAAATCTACATTATCTTTATTATTATCAGGTATTTCTGAAATCAATAGTGGAACCATGAAAATTAATGGAGAACAAGCATTGATTGCCATTAATACGGGGTTGAATCAACAATTGACAGGGCTTGAAAACATTAATGTCAAAGGTGCATTGATGGGGCTTAGAAAAAAAAGAATTCAAGAAATCACAAACGATGTTATTGATTTTGCAGAATTAGGAGATTTCTTATATCAGCCTGTCAAAAAATATTCATCAGGTATGAAATCTCGTTTAGGATTTTCTATCTCACTTGCCTTAAATCCAGATATTTTTATTGTCGATGAAGCATTAAGTGTTGGAGATAAAGGTTTTGCGAAGAAATGCATGAAGCGCATGATGAAATTAAGAGATGAAGAAGGAAAAACAATCTTCTTTATTTCTCATTCATTAAGCCAAGTCCGTGAATTTTGTAAAACTGGAATGTGGATCGAAGGTGGTCAGCTTGTCGAAATGGGTGACATTAATAAAGTTTGTGATGACTATTCAGCTTATGTAGATAAGTTAGAGGCGATGAGTAAAAAGGAAAAGAAAAAATTCTTAGATGAAAAATTCGAAAAGCGTTTACTTCCAAAAAAAGAAAAAAAGGGGATCGCAAAACTATTTGGTTAATAAAGGAGTTTATGTGACTCCTTTTCAATTTGTCAAAAATAGTTTACAATTACAGTGTTTATATAGGGAGGTTTATACTCATGAAAACAGTAATAACATATGGAACTTTTGATTTATTTCATGTAGGCCATTTAAATTTATTGCGCCGCGCAAAAGAATTAGGGGATTATTTGATTGTTGCGGTAAGTAGTGATGAGTTTAATTTGGGTAAAAATAAAGTGTGTAAAATTAAAGACACAGATCGTATGAAGATTGTAGAAGCAATTAAATATGTAGACAAGGTAATCCCAGAAACAAGTTGGGAACAAAAAATTGAAGATGTTAAAAAATATAATGTAGATGTGTTTGTTATGGGCGATGATTGGAAGGGAAAATTTGATTTCTTAAAAGATTATTGTGAAGTCGTTTACTTACCTAGAACAGAAGGTATTAGTACAACACAATTAAAAGAGGAATTGAAGGGTTAATATGCGTACTATCAGTATTATCCTTCCTTTTTTTAGGTACAAGCATTATTTTAAAGAATGTCTACAAAATTTAGCAGAAAGCACATTTAAAGATTTTGAATTAATTGTCGTTTTAGATCATCCAACTGAAGATATAGATGATTTATTAGAACAATATAATTCTATTTTTGATATGAAAGTATACACATTACCTGAAGGAGTAACAGGAGTTGCAGCTTGTCGAAATGTTGGTATTCAAGAAGCTAAAGGAGCCTATCTTTACTTTTTGGATAGTGACGATTATGTTTTGGAAGATACTCTACAAAATATGATCAAGGCAATGGATCATGATGTGGATATGGTCTACGGTATGATTAATCATACTTGGAATAATAAGGCAAATTACCTTCATAAAATTGAAAATAAAGAAGTGGATGAAGAGGATCAAGAAGAAAGAGAACAACAACGTCTAAATAGACTTTCTGATTTTATTTCATTTTCGTCTTATGAAAAAGATGAACAGCAAGCTAAAGCTATTTTTTATACAATGGACAATCGAAAAGGAATTCGTACCTTTACAGTGTTAGGTAACTTGTATAATCGTGATTTTGTGGTTCGCAATAACTTAAAATTTAATGAGAACTTTAGATATTATTGTGATATGACATTCATGTGTCCATTATTAGAAAAACTGACTTCCGCTTTACAAGTAGAAGAAGCCATCTATGTGAAACGTAAACATAATGATCCTATTAATGAACCAGCATTGAGTCAGGAAGAAAATGAAAATCGTTTTAATGAAAGATGCGATGCGGTTGAATATACACGTACTTTATTGAAAGAAGAAGGCGTTGTACGTTTCTGCTTAGATCGTAAAATTGTATCGTATTTTGTTTCTCAAATGGCAAAGAAGATTCGTCGTAGTCAAGATGATTTATGGCGTACTGAATACTTCGAACGAATCGCAAAAACTATCGATGGTATTCGTCCTGAAGTTATGAATCGATATAAGCGTAATTCTAAAAAAATGGTAGCTTATCTACAAAATCGTGACTTAAAGGGTGTCCAAAGTTGTGTACGAAGAAAACTAGGGGTTAAAAAATTCTTTAGAGTCTTCAAAAATAGGAATGTGCTATTTAAATTAGCTTATTATCATATCTATTCAAAGAAACCGATTCAGGAAAACACAATTTTATTTGAAACATTTATGGCTAAAAATTACTCAGACAGCCCTAAATATATATATGAATATATTGCTAAGAATTATCCAGGCAAATATAAATGTGTATGGGCTTTGAATGATGGGCATGAAGTTCCTTATGGAGCAGAAGTTGTAAAGCGTTTCTCTTTTAAATATGCTTATTATTTAGCCGTCAGCAAATATTTTGTGTTTAATGTTAGACAACCATTATGGTATCGCAAAAGAGAAGGACAAGTATTTGTTGAGACTTGGCATGGTACACCATTAAAACGTCTTGTGTTCGATCAAGAAGAAGTAACTTCGGCATCACCAAAATATAAACAGCAATTCTATCGTCAAAGACAAGAATGGGATTATTTAGTAAGTGCCAATCCATTTAGTACGAAAACATTTAGAAGTTGTTTTATGTATGAAGGTAAGATGCTTGAATATGGATATCCAAGAAATGACATTTTATATTGGCCAAACAAAGATCAAATTGCCAAAGACTTAAGAAAAAAGCTTGGTATTCCAGAAGATAAGAAAACTATTTTATATGCACCAACATGGCGTGATGATGAGCATTATGGAAAAGGTGAATATAAATTCACATTGGCTTTAGATTTAAAGTTAATGATGGAAAAATTATCTGATGAATATGTTGTTTTATTAAGAACACACCATTATATTGCGGATAACATTGATACAACAGGGCTTGAAGGTTTTGTGTATAACTTAAGTAAGTATGATGATATTAGTGAGATTTATTTGATTAGTGATATTTGTATCACAGACTATTCAAGTGTATTCTTTGATTTTGCGAACTTGAAACGACCAGTACTATTCTATACATATGATATTGAAAAGTATAAAAATCAATTACGAGGATTCTATATTGATATGAATACGGAGGTTCCAGGTCCACTATTATATACAAGCGAAGAAGTTGTGAATGCGATTTTGAATATTGATCAAATCAATGAAGAATATAAAGAACGTTATGAAGAATTCTATAAACGTTTCTGTTGTTATGACGATGGAAATGCGTCAAAGCATATTGTAGAGGAAGTATTTAAGTAAAAAGGAGGGGATAGCCATGCTTATAAAACTTTTAAGACCGATTAAAAAGTTAGCGGGAAAGTGTATTCGCTTGGCATATAAGTTAACATATCGCTTATTTAAAGTGGATGAAAAACTTGTCATATTTATATCTTTTCATGGTCGTGGCTATTCTGATAATCCTAAAGCTATTTATGAACAAATGAAACAAGATCCACGATTTGATGGATATCGTTTTATTTGGTTTATAAAAAATCATAAAGAAAAGAATATTCATATTGAAGGAGCTGAAATAAAGGAGTATTTCAGCATTCCTTATTTCTATTATTTGTCCAAGGCAAAATTATGGGTTGTCAATTGTAAACTTCCTACATACATCTTTAAAAAAGAGAATCAGGTTTATCTACAAACATGGCATGGAACTCCGTTAAAACGATTAGCTCACGATATTGATGTAAGTGAAGATACAACGTTCTATCGATCTGGAGTTAGTTATGAACAGATGTGTCATTCCTACGATGTAGATGTCGCAAGATACAATTATATGATCAGTCCTAATGCATTTTGTACCCGTGTATTTCAAACATCTTTTAAAATCAATAGAGAAAGACTGATTGAAACAGGTTATCCTAGAAATGACTTTATTTCAAATGCCACAAAAGAAGAGTGTGATACGATCAAGAAGAAGTATCATTTGCCTATGGATAAAAAAATTGTATTGTATGCACCGACATGGAGAGACAATTCTTATGTTTCTGCTGGTTATACTTTTGAATTGAAGGCAAACTTTAGAAAATGGAAAGAAATTTTAGGCAAAGATACAATTGTTGTATTTAAACCACACTATTTAATTATTAATACATTTAAAGATGATCCTGAATTAGATGGATTCTTGTATTCGATTCCTGCACAAGCAGAAATCAATGAATTATATGTAATTAGTGATATTTTAATTACTGACTATTCAAGTGTTTTCTTTGATTATGCGATATTAAAAAGACCTATCTATTTCTATATGTATGATTTAAAAGAATATGCGACTGACTTAAGAGGATTCTATTTAGATATTCATAAGGATATTCCAGGTGAAATCTATATGGATGAAGAAACAATGTTGAAAGATATTAAAAACGAAGTATATGACTATTCTAAATTGAATGAGTTTAATCAATATTTTAATAATCATGAAGATGGAAAGGCATCTAAAAGAGTTGTAGATATTTTATACAAGGCGGTGCACTAAAATGGGATTAAGTAAGATAATCTTAAATATTGCTTTGAAAATTGTAGATCTTTTAACTTTTTATATTCATCCAAAGAAAAATCGCATTACTTTTATCAGTTTAACTCAAAGTGAATTATCGTCTGATTTTAAATTGATTGATAAAAAATTACGTCATGAGAATAAATACGATATTCATTATATTTTATTGATGTTTGAAAAGAATTTATGGGGTGATTTTAAATACTTTTTGAATTGCTTAAAACAACTTGTTGAAATAAAAAAATCAAGTCTAGTAATTTTAAATGACAATAACTATGTGATTAGTCATATGAAGCCTAAAAATGTTAAGGTACTACAAATTTGGCATGCGTGCGGTGCTGTCAAGAAATTTGGAAATCAAATTAAAAGGCAATATCCTGTACGAAACTATGACTATGTTTTATGTAATGCGGAATATTGGAAAGAACCTTATTCCCAAGCTTTTCATGTAGAAAAAGATCAAGTTTTGGTAACGGGAATGCCTAGAATTGATACATTATTAAACATGAATGAAAAAGACAAATTCTATTTAAGATATCCTGAATTGAAGGATAAAAAGTTATGTTTATATGCACCTACTTTTAGAGGAAATATTATTGATGGCTTTAAGATCCAGTCTTTTGATTTCACAAAAATAAAAGATTATATTGTCCTATATAAGTTTCATCCATTACTTGGAGATATTCAGTGCAAGGGTGGAATCAATATGAATAAGGAAGATTTATATACCCTGATGCAAGTGAGTGATTGTTTAATATCGGATTATTCAAGTGTAATATTTGATTATTCTTTATTAAACAAACCAATGATTAGCTATATTCCGGATATTGATGAATACAAACAAGATATAGGATTGAATATTGATTTTAATGATTTTCCTGGTCCAATATGCACAGATGAGAATCAATTAAAGGAAGCTTTGAAATTTGAAGATTATGATTATGATAAGTTATCTTATTTTCAAATGAAGTATATGGTATATACAGATGGTAAAAATACAAGTCGAGTTGTAGATACAATCCATCAAATTATGGAAGAGGTATAATCCTCTTTCTTTTTGTTTACAAATTAATGTAAAAATATTTCAATTAACTATTGAAACAAAATGTAAATTGTAGTATTATACTGTCAACGCATTGATATGGAAGAGTAATTCACTAAGGTTTAGCCTAGAGAGATATTGTTTGGTGGAAAATATTGTAAAGCTAGAGAATGAAAATCACCATGGAGTGGCTATAGCGATAATGTAGTTATAGACGTGAGTCTTACGATATAAAGACTAGATGTGATTGCATCGATGAGGGCATTCGTTAGAATGAATTAGAGTGGTACCGCGGAAGAATAAAAATATTACCTTCCGTCTCTTGTTTATTAAGCAACAAGAGACGGAAGGTTTTTTGTTGCAGAAAAGGAGGATTTGAGAATGAAGAGAAATGAAAACACAAAATTAAATCGTTCCTGGATGGCAGCATTTTCAGTGGCAACAACTGCATTTGCGGCTCATGCAGGCGGAGGCTTTGCGACTGGAAATCAAGAAAACACATGGTTTGTAAGTTTAGGATGGCCAGCTATTGTTGGCGTTGCCGTTGCGATGTTGCTTTTAGCAATGACAATTCGTGAAGGTCAGATTATGATGAATTCACGAGGATTAAAAACATATAAAGAATTATTTGAATGTTTATATCATCCATTTGATAAAGTAGAACTATTATTTGAATTATTCTTTAACATTATGGTTTTAATGGTTGTCGCATCATGTATTTCTGGAGCTGCAAGTGCATTAACACAATATTTTGGATTAAATTACTATTTAGGAACATTTGTGATTGGTCTTGTTGTATTGTTCCTAACAATTTTTGGAGTTGACTTGATTCGTAGAGCAAGCACATATATGGGTATCGTTATCTTAGTTTTAGCTGTTTCTATTTATACAGTTGGATTACTAAATGGACATAACTTATTAGATGTTATGCGTGTTGATTTTTCTGCAAATGGTTGGAGTCAACTTCCAAAAGCAGTTTGGAACGGTGTTACTTATTCAGCTTTCCAATGGGTTACAGTACCTGCTATCTTAGTTTGTGGAACAAGTGTATTAAAGACAAAACAAGATTGTGATCGTTCAATGGCATTAACGTTCACATTAAATATGCTAGGTCTAGGACTTGCGGTATTGATGTTACTTTGTTGGCAACACTATTATTTAACACAGCCAAACGGAACAACTTTACCAACATTAACAACATTAAAATCATTTGGAGCAAACTGGCTTGTAGCACTTTATGGAGTGGTATTATTCTTATGTTTGATCTCAAGTGCAGTTTGTGTCATCTTTGGTTTTGTGAATCGCTTTGAAAATGTGAAATTCCTGCAAAAAGTAGAAAATGTACCTGTACGTAGAGCTTTAGTTTCTGCATTCATCATGGTCGTTTCTATGGGAATCTCATTTGTAGGACTAACAAACGTTGTTAAGTATGGATATGGATATTGTGGATATTTAGGAATTGCCATCATCATCGTTCCATTATTAACAATAGGATTCTATAAGAATCGTAAATTCATGAAAGAAAATTCACAAGAGGCGAAAGTATCTTTTGAAGAAGTGTATGAAGAAAATTAGACGGGAAAATTAATTTCCCGTCTTTATTTCTTGCATTTTTTCATCCAGTGTCTTACAAATCTTCGCACATTCTAATAATTCTTTATCAATTTCATCAAGTCTTTCTTTAGACAAGTTTTTCTTATAGCGAATCTTGTGTTCTAGACTTGCCCAGAAATCCATCGCAATCGTTCTAAATTGTACTTCTACCTTAACCCATTTTTTCTCATCGGATAAAAAGATAGGGATTTCTACAATTAAATGAAGACTACGATATCCATTTTCTTTAGGATTTTGAATGTAATCCTTTTTTTCAATCAATCGAACATCGTCTTGGCTAAGAAAAGAATTGGCCAAAGAATAAATGTCCTCTGTAAAAGAACACACAACACGCACACCGGCAATATCAAACAGATTGTTTTCAATGTTTGATATTGTAAGTGACAAGTTTTTCTTTTGAAGTTTTCTTAAGATACTAGATTGCGATTTAATTCGTGTATGAATCGACTCAATAGGATTACGATCATAAAATAGTGAAAATTGTTCGTTAAGAACTTTAAATTTAGTTTCCACTTCCATTAATGCACAATTGTAGTAGGTCATCATTTGACGATATGGAAGCGTACTTTCTTCTACAAAATCTGTGAATGCATCAACTAATTTTAAATTTGGCATAATTAATCCTTAAATGTTACTTCGATATTATAATCATCTGTATCTGGGATAATGAAAATGATTTGTTTAATACTTTTCTTTGTGTTTTCTTGAGCCGTTTTCATTAATCCTTTTTCTTTTGCCTCAGATAAAGCTTTATCTTTTTGTTCTAGCGCAAAGGCTTTATAGTCACTCACACTAATTGGATTAAATATATTTTTTGTTTCATCATAAACTTCAATACTCGATTCATCAATTACATTCGAAATAACAGCAGGTTTATCAACAGTTACATGAATAGTAGAGTCGTTGATTTCTACATTTGCCTTAGATAAATCAGTTCCTAACTGAATTTCTCCTTCAAATGTTAAGATGAAGTATTTATTTGTCAAAGGGATAGACCATCCATTTAGATTTAATGAATTTTCAAATTTTCCTACTTTCGTATAATGATATTTTGTCGTTACTAAATCACTAGCTTGTTCAATTCGATTTTGAATCAATGTCGATGTGATTTCTGGTTCTGTTTGTTTATTCGCAAAAAACATTCCACCAATAAAGGCAATTAAGATAAATATAAGAATGAATAAAATCTTTTTAAAGTTTTTCATAAGTTACCTCCTCTTTAAAATTGTAACATAAATGAATAAAACTAATAAATTGACATTCATAGTGTCAAATTATTGCGTATAGTAAAAATACGACGTAAACGATTATATGGTATAATGGTTAGCGTGGAGGGTTTTCATGACTAAAGTAGAATTTCAAAAAGCTTGTTTAGAAGCTGGCATCCAATTAAATGAAGAACAAATAAATCAATTTGAAAAATATATGCATCTTCTAGTTGAATGGAATGAGAAGATGAATTTAACGGCAATTACACAGGAAGAAGAAGTGTGGGAGAAACATTTTTATGATTCAATCATGCCTTTTTCAAATATTGATTTTGAAACAATGTGTGATATTGGTTCGGGGGCAGGTTTTCCTGGAATTCCAGTAAAAATTGCGTTTCCACATGTGCATATGACTTTGGTGGAGCCTTTACAAAAGCGTTGTCGTTTTTTAAATGAAGTGAAAACTCAACTAAACTTAGAAAATTTAGATATATTGAATGTTCGAGCTGAAGATTTGGCAAAAGAAAAACGTGAATGTTTTGATGTGGTCAGTGCACGTGCTGTTGCGAAATTATCGATTTTATTAGAACTTTGTGTTCCTTTTGTGAAAATGAATCGTACAATGGTGGCACTAAAAGGAAAAAATGGACATGAAGAATTATTAAATGCGAAAAAGGCAATTGATACATTAGGTGTTGAATTGGTTGATGAAGAAAAATTCATGATTGAAGAGGATGCAACACGTATTAATTTATATTTTAAAAAGGTAAAACATACACCTAGTAAATATCCTAGGGCGTATGGGCAAATCAAGAAAAAACCTTTGGAGGGTTAAGTATGGGAAAAGTAATGGCGATTTCGAATCAAAAAGGTGGAGTTGGAAAAACGACAACTTCTATAAATTTGGCGAGTGGACTTGCACATGTAGGTAAAAAAGTATTATTGATTGATTTCGATTCACAGGGAAATGCTACACAGGGATTGGGTGCGAATCAAAATAATTCACAAGCAACGATTTATTCAGTTTTAATGGAAGGTGTTCCAATACAGCAAGCTATCGTGCCTAAGGTGAATCCTAGAATTGATATTGTACCGGCTAACATTAATTTAGCTGGAGCTGATTTGGATATGGATAAAATGGAATATGGCAAGGAAGAATTGTTGAAAAAGGCAATTGCACCCATTCGAGATCAATATGATTATATTATTATTGATTGTCCACCTTCACTTGGCTTATTAAATACAAACGCATTAACGGCAGCTGACAGTATTTTGATTCCAGTACAATGTGAATATTATGCATTGGAAGGTGTAACGCAATTGTTGATTACAATTCGTCTTGTACAAAGAACAAGTAATCGTAATTTGAAAATCGAAGGAATTTTATTAACGATGTTTGATATTCGTACAAGATTGAGTGTTGATGTATCGCAAGATGTTCGTCAAACATTTGGAAAGCTTGTATATCAAAATTCAATTCCAAGAAATGTAAAATTGTCTGAAGCACCAAGTCGTGGTATATCGATTTTTGAATATGATCCAAAAAGTACAGGTGCCAAGGCATATGCTGGTTTAACTGAAGAAGTACTAAAACGTAATTCAAAGGAGGCATAATTTATGGATAACAAAAATAATGCTCGTTTAGGAAAAGGTTTGTCTAGTATTTTTGGGCAAGATGTTTCCAAGGTATTAGATGATATTCAAAATGGAGATATGGAAGTCGAAAGTCAACAACAGTCAAAGATTCCTGTAAATGAAATTCGTCCAAACCCATATCAGCCTCGTAAAGTATTTGATGATGAAGCATTAAAAGAATTAAGTTCATCCATTAAACAACATGGTGTATTTACGCCTATTCTAGTTAAAAAAAGTATTCAGGGATATGATTTAATTGCCGGTGAAAGAAGACTTAGAGCTTCAAAACTTGCTGGATTAGAGAATATTCCAGCTATCATTGTTGATTTTGATGATCAGGAAATGATGGAAATTGCGTTGTTAGAAAATATTCAACGTGAAGATTTAAATGTAATTGAAGAAGCAAAAGCTTATGAAAAATTGATTCAGCGTTTAGGATATACACAAGAACAATTGGCTCATCGTGTGGGAAAATCACGTGAACATATCACAAACTTATTGCGTCTATTAAAACTTCCTGAAGATGTACAGGAATATGTTGTAAATAAACAATTAAGTATGGGGCATGTTCGTGCTTTGTTGGGTCTTAAAACGGAATCTAGCATGCGTAAGATTGCTAAGCAGGCCATTGATCAAGGGTTGTCTGTGCGTAAAGTAGAACAAATTGTAAAGGATACAAATAATAAAAAAACGGTAGAAAAACCAAAGGAAGATATTTATGTGAAAGCAGCGAAAGAAAAGCTACAAGAATTCTTCCAAACATCTGTATCTATCAGTAAAAATTCAATTTCTATTCATTATGAAAATAAAGAAGACTTAAATCGAATACTAGAATTATTGAATCTAGTTGAAGAAGAATAAGTCTTCTTTTTTTGACATATGTATTATTTTTTGTATAATATTCATTATTCATGGAGTTGTAGTAAAAAAATAGCGCCAGGACTAGAAACTAGTTGACGAGGACCAGACTTATCGAAAGATTCGGCGGGTAGTCTGGAGGTTGATACAACCTTTAACGATGGACAAAACCAATGTGTGAATATTGAACAAAGCCATTTAGTATCCTCCATGAAAATAATATAATAGGAGGATTTTTTTATAATGTGTGGAATCACAGCTTACGCGGGTAAAGAAAATGCTTTACCATTTTTATTGCAGGGGTTAGAAAAACTGGAGTATCGTGGATATGACTCTGCAGGAGTGACATTAGTTTCAAGTCATCATTTAGAAACGTATAAGGCCAAGGGACGCTTAACAAATTTAGAGGAAATATTATCCGAAAAAGAACATCCTGAACATACAGGAATTGGACATACACGTTGGGCAACACATGGTGTTCCAAGTAATATGAATTCACATCCACATACAAATGAGAGTGAGACAATTTCAATTGTACATAATGGAATCATCGAAAACTATGCATCCATCAAAGAATGCTTATTGGAACAGGGATATAAATTTCAATCACAGACAGATAGTGAAGTCATTGTTCATATGTTGGATTATTACTATCAAGGAGATATGATGTATGCCTTAAAGAAATGTGTACAATATCTTCAAGGAAGTTTTGCGTTATGTGTGGTTTGTACAGATTATCCAGACTGCGTATTTGTCGCAAAAAAAGAAAGTCCAATGATTGTTGGAAAAACCGATACGGCTGCTTTTTGTGCAAGTGATATTCCGGCTGTATTAGATTACACAAAGGATATTTGTGCTTTAGAAGATGATCAAATGGCTATTTTGAAACCAGGAAGTATTGAATTGTATGATTTCTTTGGAGATCCAGTAGATATGAAATGG
Organism: uncultured Holdemanella sp.; assembly: GCF_934754935.1. Classification (GTDB taxonomy): domain Bacteria; phylum Bacillota_I; class Bacilli_A; order Erysipelotrichales; family Erysipelotrichaceae; genus Holdemanella. The sequence continues at coordinate 39,186 of NZ_CAKVJB010000005.1, forward strand.
ACACATATTTCGTATGATGCGTGTGCAGCTCAAAAAGGTGGATATGATACTTTTATGCAGAAGGAAATGCATGAACAACCATATGTAATCAAAGAAACACTAAGAGCTCATATTGAAAATAATTTGGCAATGCCAGAATTATCGGGTTTAGATGCTTCAAAAATCAATCAAATCTACTTTGTTGCATGCGGAACAGCTTATCATGCTAGTTTATATGCTCAATATTTATTGCGTACATGGATCAATCAACCAATTTACTGCATTAGTGCAAGTGAGTTTAGATATGGAAATTATCGAATTGATGAAAACACTTTATGCATCTTTGTTTCACAATCTGGAGAAACAGCCGATACTTTGGCGGCATTAAAACTTTCAAAAGAAAACAAAGCACAAACATTAGCTGTGACAAATGTATTAGGCTCTAGTCTAGCTCGTTTATCTGATTTTGTATTATATACTTGTGCTGGGCCAGAAATTGCAGTCGCAAGTACGAAGGCATATACAACACAACTTGTGCTGTTGGCATGTTTATGTTTAAAACTTGCAGCATTATGTAATGGGGATGTAGAAAACAAATATAATATGATCGATCAGTTGAAACAAATGCCAGAAGTGGTAGAAGAAATGCTTCAACAAGAAGATAAAATGGCAGAATTTGCAAAACTATTAACGAATCAAAAAGATGCTTACTTTATTGGTAGACAATTGGATTATTTAAGTGTTTTAGAAGGGGCATTAAAACTAAAAGAAGTTTCTTATGTACATGCCGATGCATATATGGCTGGAGAATTAAAACATGGTCCTATCGCATTGATTGAAAAAGATACGGTAGTGATTGCCTTAGCTACGCAGCCTAGTGTTGCACAAAAGACAATTTCAAATATTTTAGAAACAGTGGCTCGTGGGGCAAAAGTTATTTTGATCACTTCAAAAAATCAGAATGCAGATGGCTTTGATTATGTAATTCGCATTCCAGATGTGGATCCACTATTGAGTTGTATTCCAGCAACTGTCTTGTTGCAAGAACTTGCATATTATGTCGCAAAAGAAAAAGGCTGCGATGTTGATAAACCTCGTAACCTTGCGAAAAGTGTAACTGTAGAATAATTATTCTTTAATTTCAGTAATAATGTAGTGAATGGTTTGATCTAAACCATGTTCAGATAAATATTTTAATAAATGATGGATGAGGGCGTCTGTTTCGGGATGAATCAGAATTTTACCTCGTCCATTTTCATAATATTCTAATGCGCTAGAATCCGTATATTTTTCTTTTTGATAGATCATACTTGCGGCGACTCGATCGCAAAACATTTCAATGACATAATTTGTAGGCATTTTACATGCATAAATACCATCTACGCCAAAATCAAGCCAATATTCCCAATGATGTTTGTTTCTTCCTTTGTGGTGTAACCATCCTAAAGAATAGCCTTTCTCTTCTTTTTCAGCATCAATAGGAGAGCGGAATCCTTGGTAGTAATGAAAACCTGTTTTTAATTCGATATAGGAATATTTGCTTAAGTCATGGAGTAATCCTTGTTTATATAAATGACAGCGAAAACATAAGTATGTAACTTTTACTTTGTGTTTATTGATTGTATGTAAATGGGCTAATGCTTTATTCATAACTTCACTTCTTTCTTGATTATTTTAGCATAGAACAAGAAAACCATTCTAGTGTTGGCGTCTAGAATGGCTTCTTTTTGTTTATTATTATTATTTATTAGGAGAGAGATATGAATATTGGTTTATTTCTATATTCATTGCTTTATCTTTAAGGCACTTATAGAATATCATTCCATGTTGTCATAAATTTAGTATAACTTTGGTAAATGTTGTGAAATCAAAATGAATTATGTGAAATTGTAAAGTAAACCATTTTCATAAGTTAGAATAAGTTTTTTCTTGAAATATGAATAAAGGATGATTGGATTTAAAATGAACTAGATTTTCATGATTTACATAAAAATCTAGTGTTTATAGACAAATGTTTATAAGAAAAACACGAAAACTTAATTGTAAGCGAATACAATGAAAATACTTGATATAAAGACAAAATGATGCGTTATGTTCATGAAAAATATACATTAATGTAAAATTGTATGTAAAAATTTTTCTTAAACCCTTGAAAACGTGTTTCTAACATAGTATAATTTCATCACACATAGTGAGCAGACTATAGGAGGAAAGAGAAATGAATAAACAAAGAATTGTTGCTGGTTTAGCATCTGTAGCAATGGCTTCTACTTTAGTAGCATGTTCAGGCGGATCTAGCAGTAACGCAAAAACATTAACAGTATCTGTAAACCAAAGTTTAACTGGACAGTTTACACCTCAATATGCATCAAGTGCTTATGATCAATATGTAGTAAACTTATGCTATGAATCAATGTTAAAGTACAATGCGGATAACGAATTGGTACCAGAATTGGCTAAAGATTTACCAGAAGTAAGTGAAGATGGTTTAACATTAACTTACAAATTGGAAAAAGGACACAAATTCAGTGATGGAACTGAAGTAACTTCAAAAGACGTTAAATTTACATTCGCAACATTAGCTGACCCAAGCTATGCTGGTCCTAATGGTGGTGGATTGGAAAACCTAGTAGGATATAAAGAATATAATAGCGGAGCTGCTAAAGAATTAACTGGTATTGAAACTCCAGATGATTACACAGTAGTATTCCACTTAGTATCGCCTCAAATCGATGCAGTCTCAACATTTGGTGGAATGGGAATCACTAGTGCAGATCACTACTCAAAATACAAACAAGGTAAAGTAAAAGTTGTTGAAAAGAACCAAGAAGAATCATGTGGTTCTGGTGCTTACCAAATAAAGAGCTATGATAAAGCAAGTGGAGCTTCATTTGTTCGTAATGAAGAATTCAAACGTGAAAAGGGACAATACCAAGTAGATCAAATCATTATTAAGAAAACAGATGTAACTACAGAAGTTTCTGAATTGAAAAAAGGAACAGTTGATTTAATTCCAGATGTAATTGAAACAAATAAAGTAAGTGAAGCGAGTCAAGATAAAAACATGGCATTCAACTACTACTCTCGTAGTGCTGTTGGTTTTGTAGCTATGAACGCTAACAATGGAGCTACAGCTGACAAAGCTGTACGTCAAGCATTGATGTATGCGACAGATCGTCAAGGATTCTGTGATTCATACTTCGGATGGGATAAAAAAGCAAGTGACGAAGTTAAAAAAGTTAAAGGTGGATATGTACCAGCTGCATACTGGAATCCAGCATCAGTAAACTCTGGTGCCGTTGTTCGTAATGAAGAAACAATCGATGGATTAAATACATATGCATTTGATATGGATAAAGCGAACCAAGTATTAGATGAAGCTGGTTGGGTTCGTGGTGCTGATGGAATCCGTGAAAAAGACGGACAAAAATTAGAAATCAAATTCTTATGTTCAGAAGGTAACTCAGTACTTGAAACATTAATTCCTATGGTTAAGAAAACTTATCTAGATTTAGGTGTTGATTTGAAACAAACTACAGTTGACTTCTCTACATTATTAAGCAACATTCAAGATGAAAGCCACGATAGCGAATGGAATATGTGTTTCTTAGCTACTGGATTTACAAATAACCAAGATACTTCAGCTAATGATTCATATACAAATAATCCAGATAACATGGCTGTAAATAACTACTCTCGTGTTAATGATCAAGCATTGGTTGACCAATTGACAAAAGCTCGTGCTGATTCAGATGCTGCTCAATCAAAAGCTGATTATGTTGAAGCTATGAAGATGGCTGCTGATGATGCAGGATACATGCCAGTTTACTCAGGTATGCAGTTCAACCTTTACAATAAGAGAGTTGACTTGACTGGAACAGGAACATTACGTAACTGGTCTCAATCAATGGATACAATTACTGTAAAATAAATTTAAAAATTGCACAAAGATGTGTTAAAATAGTGGATGTTAAAGGACGAATGTTCATTGACAGAAACGCTGCAACGTTAAATAGTCTGCATGAAAACTCGTGGATTGTTTATAAAATTAAGGGCAAGCCGTATTGACTTGCTCTTATATGCATTTAGTGGATAGAAAGGATCGATAACTATGCTAAAGTATGTATTAAAAAGAATTTTAGCGATGATTCCTGTCCTTTTCATCATTTCAATCGTTATTTTCGGTACCGTAAAGGCGATGCCAGGTGATGAGGTAACAGCTTACTTTGGAGCCGGTTCAAAGGTTACACAAGAGCAACGTGATCACGTTCGTGAGTTGTTAGGATTGGATAAATCGTTACCTGAACAATATGTACGTTGGGTTGGACGTATGTGTACAGGAGATTTAGGGTCAAGTATTACCCTTAAAAAACCAGTTGGAACTATTATTGGTGACTATGTATGGAATACATTCTATTTGAATGTTGTTTCTTTAATAGTGGCTTTGATTTTTGCCATTCCAGTTGGAATTAAGCAAGCCGTAAAGAAAGGTTCAGTGTTTGATAACTTCTGGACAGTATTTTCATTGTTAGGAATAAGTGTTCCAACATTCTTCTTTGCCTTAGTATTAATTTTCTTCATTGGTTTGAACATCCCAGGTATGCCAATCAATGGAATGCGTGACACAATGCTTTCAAGCTTTGGTTACTCAAGTATTTTCCAAGAAATTGGAGATATCGCATTACACTCAATTTTACCTGTAATCGTATTGGCGTTTAGTTCATTTGCGTCATTCTCACGTTATGTACGTAACTCTATGGTTGAAGTCATCAACATGGATTATGTTCGTACAGCACGTTCAAAGGGTCTTAAAGAAAAGACTGTTATTTACAAACATGCATTTAAAAATGCTCAAATTCCTTTAGTAACATTACTAGGATTATACATTCCATCATTGTTCTCAGGAGCCGTAATTTTGGAATCTGTATTTATCTGGCCAGGAATTGGTAAAGTATTAATCGATGCGATCAACCAACGTGATAACTCTTTAGTTATGGCTTGTTTGATGTTTAGTGCCTTGTTGATGTTGTTAGGTAACTTATTGTCTGACGTTTGTTATACATTAGTTGACCCACGTATCAAGGTTGATGAATAGGAGGGAACTATAGATGGCTAAAAAAGATGCTGTTGTTTTAGAATCTGGTGAAAAAATTGAATCTATAGGTCCTTGGACCATCGCATGGCGTAAGTTTAGACAAAACCGTGTTGCCATGGCAGGTTTGATTATTTTTATTTTAATTGTTATTGCTGTTATTGTGATTCCACCAATGCTTGGATATAGCGTAAATGACTATGATTTATCAAATCCTAACTTAGCTCCAGGAGGCGAACACTTGTTAGGTACAGATAAACAAGGTCGTGACTGCTTATTCCGTCTATTCTTAGGTGGACGTATTTCAATTATGGTTGGTGTTATTGCCGCTGTTATTACTGTAATTTTAGGATGTACTATTGGTGGTATCTCTGGATACTATGGTGGAAAATTGGATAACTTATTAATGCGTTTTGCAGAAATTGTTTATTCATTACCATTTACACCAATGATTATTGCGGTTGCTGCAACAATGTTGTGGGTTCCACAAAGTCAAAAAATGTACACTGTATCATTATTGATTGGTTTATTATCATGGCCAGGACTTGCTCGTTTAGTTCGTGGACAGATTTTGACTTTACGTGAACAAGAATTTATGCAAGCTTGTGAAGCTTTAGGTATTTCAGATTTTTCAAAAATCTTTAAACACTTACTTCCAAACGTTATTTCTTTAGTAATCGTAAATGCTACACTTCAAATGGCAAGTGCTATCTTGACTGAGGCTGGTTTATCATTCTTAGGTATGGGTGTTACGGCACCAACTCCTTCATGGGGTAACTTAATGAACTTGGCACGTGATTCTTACGTGTTCCAAAACTATCCTTGGGAATGGATCCCTGCAGGTTTAATGTGTTTATTAACTGTAATCTCTATCAACTTAATTGGTGAAGGTTTACGTGATGCATTCGACCCTAAAGAATTACAGTAGTAAGGAGGATACACAATGTCTGTAAATAAAAAAGTAATTAAAGTGGAAGACCTTCGTGTATACTTCCATACAAAAAAAGGTGATTCAAAAGCAGTTGATGGAAACCACTTTACAATGTATGAAAATGAAACACTTGCGATTGTAGGTGAATCAGGTTGTGGTAAATCAGTAACTGCCATGTCTATTTTAGGCTTAGTAAGTGAACCAGGAGAAATCATGCCTGGATCAAAAATCGTATATATGGGAAATGTAGATCGTGATGAAGATGGTTTAAACTTGGCTACAGCTACAGATGAACAAATTCGTCACATTCGTGGTAACGAAATCTCTATGATTTTCCAGGAACCAATGTCAAGTTTGAACCCAGTTATTACAGTTGGGGATCAAATTATGGAAAACATTTTAACTCACGAAGAAGTTTCTAAAGAAGAGGCAAAACAGCGTGCAGTTGAATTGTTGTCAGAAGTTGGTATTTCTCGTCCAGAAAAAGTTGTTGATAACTATCCATTCCAATTATCAGGTGGTATGTGTCAGCGTGTTATGATTGCGATGGCTTTATCTTGTCATCCAAAATTATTGATTGCGGATGAGCCTACAACAGCCCTAGACGTAACAATTCAGGCTCAGATTCTTTCTTTAATGAACAAATTAAAGAATGAAACAGGTACATCAATCATGTTGATTACACACGACTTAGGTGTAGTTGCCCAGGTTGCTGATAATGTTAACGTTATGTATGCAGGTAAAGTTGTTGAAACAGCTCCAGTTGAAGAATTGTTCAGCAATCCTAAACACCCATATACTATTGGATTAATGAATTCAATGCCTTCATTAGCTGAAGAAGGTAAACGTTTAAATACAATTGAAGGTAGCGTACCTAACCCATTGTATTTACCAGAAGGATGCTACTTTGCAGATCGTTGTCCATATGTAACAGATCGTTGTAAAAAAGGTCAACCAACAGATACAAAGGTTAAATCACGTCACCACGTATGGTGCTTCAAAGTTGAAGAAGAAATGAAACAGGAGGGATAGTCATGGCAGAAAAAAGAAAAATTCTTGAAGTTAAAAACCTAAAAAAATACTTCCCTCTAAAAAAAGGAAAATATAAAGAAGGCGACCCATGTGTTAAGGCCGTAGACGATATTACTTTCGATTTATATGAAGGTGAAACATTAGGTCTAGTAGGTGAATCAGGTTGTGGTAAATCTACTTTAGGTCGTACAATTATTCGTCTTTATGAACCAACAAGTGGAGAAGTAATCTTCGAAGGTGAAGATGTCGCAAAAAAATCTCGTAAAGAAATGCGTGCTTTACGTGAAGAAATGCAGTTCATTTTCCAGGATCCATATTCTTCATTGAATCCTCGTATGACTGTATTTAATATTTTGGCTGAACCATTGATTGCTCACGGAAAATTCAAACGTGGTCCAGAACTAGATGCATATGTTAAAAACTTAATGGACCGTTGTGGTTTACCAAGCTATTATTGCTATCGTTATCCTCACCAATTCTCAGGTGGACAAAGACAACGTATTGGTATCGCACGTTCTTTGGCTTTAGATCCAAGCTTCATTATTTGTGATGAACCAGTAAGTGCATTGGACGTTTCTATCCAGTCACAGATCATCAACTTAATGAAAGACATGCAGGAAGAAAAGAATATTTCTTATATCTTCATTTCACACGACTTGTCAGTTGTAAAACATATTTCTGACCGTGTAGGTGTAATGTATTTAGGTAGTATGATGGAACTTGCTGATAAGAATGAAATCTATTCGAACCCTCAACACCCTTATACAAGAGCGTTGATTGGTGCAATTCCTTTACCAGATCCTACAAAACGTAAAGAAATGAAAGTTATTCAAGGTGAAATTCCAAGTAACGTAAATATTCCTAAGGGATGTAAATTCAACCCTCGTTGCCCATTTGCGAAAGACATTTGTCGTGAACAAGAACCAGCAACTAAAGAGGTTAAGCCAAACCACTTCGTTAAGTGTCACTTTGGAGGTGAATTCTAATGTCTAAGCGCCCAACGATGCGTGAGATGTTAGAAAAAAAAGATAAACAAAAAGGTAAAGAAGATCGTCTTGAAAAAGGGGATTTTCTAGCCTTATTAATTGCTGCTAGTAGTACATTCTGGCCAATTTTATTAGGTGCGATTGTTATTTTAGCGCTATTAATTTTTGGTTGGAATGCCATCTTTGCATAATACGAGAAGCTTTCGGCTTCTCTATTTTTTTAGGAGAAGAATATGAAATTTACAGATTATAAATATGAACATATGGATATTGAAGCTTTGCAGGAACAATTAAAGACAATTTGTTCAAAATTGCAGAATGCAGCTTCTTATGAAGAATTTAAAAATGCGTTTATTGAATTGAATGATGTTAATAAATATATCAATACAAATCAGACTCTAGTTGATGTACGTCATACAGTGGATACAAGAGATGAATATTACACAAAAGAAAATGATTTCTTAAATGAAATGCTTCCCGTGTTGAAGGAAGATATTGTCAATTGTAATAAAGCAGTTATGGCTAGTACTTTTGTTTCTGATTTAAGAAAAGAAGTACCAGAAACATATTTCTTACAAAGAGAAATGGAAGAAAAATCATTTGATCCTATTATCATTCCAGAAATGCAAGAAGAAAACAAATTAGCTTCTAAATATCAAGCAATCATTGCAAGCGCACAAATTGAGTTTGATGGTGAAACATATACTCTTGCTGCTTTAGAAGTAAAGACAAATGATAAAGATAGAGATACTCGTAAACGTGCAATGCAAGCCTATTGGGGATGGTATGATGAACATGCTAAAGAAATTGGTGAAGTTTATGATCAATTAGTGCAAGTTCGTACGCGTATGGCTAAGAAATTAGGATATGAAAACTATATCGAACTTGGTTACTATCGCATGATGCGTTTTGATTATAATAAGGAAGATGTTGAAAACTATCGTAAACAAGTATTAGAAGATGTTGTTCCTTTGGATAATGAGTTATATGCTCGTCAACAAAAACGTTTAGGTTATGATACTTTGCATGCTTGGGATGAGAAGTTTGAATTTACTTCAGGGAATCCAGCACCTAAGTATAGTCGTGAAGAATTAGTGAAACGTGCATTAAAGATGTATCAGGAATTAGATCCTAAAACAGGGGAATTCTTTGAATTTATGACAGAAAGAGAATTGTTGGATCTAGATTCAAAACCTGGTAAAGCAGCTGGTGGATATTGTACATTCATTCCTAACTATCAATCTCCATTTATTTTCGCAAACTTCAATCAAACTAGCCATGATGCTGAAGTATTAACGCATGAAGCAGGACATGCTTTTCAGGTATATTCAAGTAAGGATATTTTCCCAATTGATTGTGTATGGCCTACATATGAGTCTTGTGAAATCCACTCTATGTCAATGGAATTCTTTACATATCCATGGATGAAATCTTTCTTTGAAGAAGATGTAGATAAATATTATTTCAACCACTTATCAGGAGCTGTTAAGTTCTTGCCTTACGGAGTGTTAGTGGATCATTTCCAACATGAAGTATATGAAAAGCCAGAAATGTCTATTGAAGAAAGATTAGCTACTTGGAGAAAGTTAGAAAAACAATATTTACCTCAAAAGAATTATGAAGGAATTGAGATTCTAGAAAAAGGTGGATGGTGGATGCGTCAGCTTCACATCTTCATGGATCCATTCTATTATATTGATTACACATTAGCTCAAGTTTGTGCATTACAATTCTGGGCTCGTATTCAAAAGAAAGATGAAAAAGCTTTTGAAGACTACAAACACATTTGTAAGATTGGTGGAACATTGCCATTTAGAAAAATTGTAAAAGAAGCAGGATTAAAAGTTCCTTTTGAATCTGGATGTTTAAAAGATACTGTACAATTAGTTCGTGAATGGTTTGAAAATGCAGATGATTCACAATTTTAAAAAAATAGCTTGCGAATTGAAAAAAGGCTTGCTATAATTGTATAGCACTTACTTTGGGTCGATATGACTTAAGGCGGAAGGAGGATACATCGATATGAAACAAGGAATTCATCCTAATTATCATAAAGTTAAATGTATCTGTACATCTTGTGGTGCAGAATTCGAAACAGGTAGTACAATCAAAGGTGATGAATTACGTGTAGATACTTGCAGTAACTGCCACCCATTCTTCACAGGTCGTCAACGTTTCGCTGCTGCTCAGGGACGTATTGAGAAATTTAACAAGAAATATGGTTTGAAGTAGTAATATAATGACAGTGTCAGAGATGGCACTGTTTTTTATTTTGGTTATAAAAAAATTATGGTTTAAATTTTAATATCCTTTAAAATAAGCTTATTATGATTGTTTGGTTATATTAAAAATACAAAATGTGTACAAAATATAATAGAAATCACTATGGTGTTTGAAAACTTTGTTTTGTACGCTTATAATAAAGGCAATACATTAAGAAATAGCGAGGTATTTTGAAATGAAAAGAGCGAAGAGAATGGATTTGTTTCAATCTTCTATATTCACAGAATTAAAAAATATGAAACTAGACTATATGAAACGCACAGGAAATACGACAATTGATTTTTCTGTAGGCTCACCTAATATTGCACCAGAACCATCAATTATGAAGGCTTTACAAGATGCAATCATGGTTCCAGAAAATTATAAATATGCGATCAATGAATTACCTGAAATGAAGGCAGCTATTCATGATTGGTATAAAAATCGTTACCAAGTAGAACTTACAAATGATGAAATGATTTGTTTACAAGGTTCCCAAGAAGCTTTAAGCACATTGTTTTTAGCTATGTGTGATCCAGGTGATATTGTATTGGTTCCAGATCCATATTATCCAATCTTTAGTGATGGACCTAAAATTGCAGGTGCTAAAGTAGAATATATGCCTTTGTTAGAAGAATACAATTATATTATTCAATTGGATAAAATTGATGAAGAAATCGCAAAAAAGGCAAAGATGATGATTGTATCCTATCCAAACAATCCAACTTGCGCAATTGCTCCAGATTCTTTCTATGAAGAATTAATTGCGTTTGCGAAGAAGTACGATATTGTTGTATTACATGATAATGCATATAGTGAATTGGTATTTGATGGAAAGGTAGGAAAGAGTTTCTTATCTTTTGCAGGTGCTAAAGAAGTTGGAATTGAGTTAAATTCATTCTCTAAAACATATGGAATGGCAGGTGCAAGACTTGGTGTATGTGTAGGAAATAAAGAAGTAATCGAATGTTATAACACACTTAAATCAAATATGGATTATGGCATTTTCTTACCCGTACAATATGCTGGTATAGAAGCTTTAAGGCATGGTGGAGCTAGCATTCACTCGACTTGTCAGGCTTATCAAGATCGAAGAGATGCATTATGTGAAATATTTGACTCAGTCGGATGGCATATTGCTTCAAGTCCAGCAACAATGTTTGCGTGGGCAAAAATTCCAGATCCATATGAAGATTCTTATGCCTTCACAAAAGATCTGCTAGAAAAAACAGGAATAGTCGTAACGCCTGGTCAAGCTTTTGGAGTCCACGGGAAAAAATATGTTCGTTTAGCTTTAGTACAAGATATAAAAGATATTAAAGAAGCGGCTCAAAGAATAAAAAAATCAGAAATTTTTAAATAAAGTGCAAATTTTGCACTTTTTTTTCGTATAAGAGTATATGAAGTGTAATCGATGTCAAAATGAAGATCCAAAATTATTTGCGTATGATCATGGAGTCTATTATTGTCGTAAGTGCATTGATTTTTCTAGATTGGAGGTTAATGAAAAAATAAAACCAGTAAAATTAATGCATAAAACGTGGAAAGGAAAGCCAAAACTTGATTATGAACTGACTACTTCGCAAAAATCAGCTAGTCATGAGGTATACAAACATTTAAGTAACGGAAAGGATGTGATTCTTTACGCGAGTACCGGAGCAGGTAAAACAGAGATTTGTTTTGAAAGTATATGTGGATATTTAGCGCAAGGCAAAAAGGTAGGATTTGCGATTAGTCGTAGACAAGTGGTGCTTGAAATAGCTACAAGACTTAGAAAAGCATTTCCAGAATTGAGTATATGTGAGGTGGCCCAAGGATATACACAAATAACAGATGCAGACATTATTGTGTGTACGACTCATCAACTTTATAGATATCCATATGCGTTTGATTTATTGATTTTAGATGAATTAGATGCTTTTCCTTTTGCGGGTAATGAAGTATTGCAAGCCATCGCGAATCAGGCGTGTGTTGGTCAGAAGCTAATGTTGAGTGCAACACCGGATGAAGAAAGTATGAGGCTTGTAGAAGAGAAAAAAACAGAACTTGTATGCTTATTTGAAAGGCCTCATAAGCATCCTTTGATTGTGCCTAAAGTGATTCAGGTTTCTGTGTTTTTACAAGTCCTTATTGTGATTTATGAATGCATAAAATTTTGTAGGGATAATAAACAAACCCTTGTGTTTGTGCCTCGTAAAAGAGATGGAACATGGTTAAAAATGATTTTGAATCTCTTTGTGAAAACATCATTGGTTCATTCTTCGACTGAAAATAAGGATGAAATATTAGATTGTTTTCGTAATAAAGAATTAGATGTTTTAGTTTGTACAACACTTTTAGAAAGAGGAATCACAATACCAAGTGTTCAGGTTGTTGTTTTTAAAGGGAATCATTCTGTATTTACAACGGCTAGTTTAATTCAGATTTTTGGTCGTGTGGGAAGAAGTTTTAAAGATCCTAAAGGAGAAGGTATATGTCTATGTCAGTTTTCAAGTCAATCTATCAAAGATTGTGTTTATCAAATATCGAAGATGAACGATACTGTTTATGCTGCCACAAAAAAATGAGTGAAATACGAAATTTTGATATTTTCTTTTATAATGATTTGATAGTTTGTCCGGATTGTATGAAAAATTTTAAAGTGCATAAACAGACATACAGAATCAAGGAAACGTTCATGTATGTATTGTATGAATATGATGAATTTTTAGAAAGATTGTTTTTTCAATATAAAGAACAGAGGGATATTGTTTTAAAAGATGTTTTTTTAAATTCTCATAAATACTTGAGTAAGACTTTTAAACATTATTGTGTGTGTAGTTTATGTAGTAGTGATGCTAAGCGCATGGAAAGAGGATTTGAGCCAGTGGTGGATATATATGCGACTTTAGGTGTCTTTGTGCATTCGCCATTTTATAAAAAAGAAAATGTAAAACAATCTTCAAAATCCAGGCTTGAAAGAGCACATATAAAAGATGTATTAGCTTTAAAAGAGATGTATCCACTGCCTAAAAAAAAGAAAATATTGTTGGTGGATGATGTTTGTACAACGGGAAATACATTATATGCAGCTATAGATTTGATTCATCCAGATTGTGTATTTGTGATAGCGGCGCATCCCTTATGGATTAAGGCAAATAAAGAAAACATAGTGGTCAAATCAAAGGGGTTTTGGTAAAATAGTTTCAAAGGGGCGATAGAAGCTATGGATAAGAAAAGAAAGAATGAGAATGATGAGATTTCTCAATTATTAGATTCGTTTCAAATGGATGAAGAAGATACATTAGAACAAAAGATGGATCAGTTTAAAAAGACTCAAAATCGTAGTCGAGTTAAGAAACATAAACCTGAACCAGAGATTCCGTTTCAATCAAAAAAAGTAGAACCATCATTAGGAGATACATTTGTGGTTGGATCAAAGGATTTAAATGAGCCTGAGTCTAAAGAAGATTTATCTGCAACACGCACAGTGATGTGGAATGCAGATGAACTAAAACAAGAAGCGGATGCTACAAACAAAACCGTTGTGATCGATGATGATGAGATTCAATCTTTATTAGAAGAAGGTAAGGGGCCTCAACTAAAAAGAGAGGTTATCAATAAGAAGAAGGATTCTAAGAAAAAAGCATCTAAGAAAAATAACTCTAAGACAGGATTATACATTGGCTTAGGTATTGTGGGTGTTTTATTGATTTCATTATTGATTTTTGGTGGTATTAAACTAGTAACAAGTGGATTATCGGGTTCGGATGAAAAAACAGAAGAAGTTCAAAAGAAGAATTACCAAGAATTATTAGATTTTGCGAACAACTATGATTCATTATCTTCAAGCGAGAAGAAAGGAATTGTTGATCTTGAGAGTAAATATAACAGTTTGACTCGTAAACAAAGAGAAAAAATTGATGAAATTTTAGAGAAGGCTACGGGCAAAAACTTTAATGAATTGCTTGCAAAGGCTAACAAGAAAACAAATTCTAAGAAGAAGAACAACAATACTGAAATTGCCGAAAAGAAAGCAGAGTTAAGGAAAAAAATCAGTGATTTAAAGGATCAGCTTTCAAAGGCAAAAGCGGATTTAGAGAGTGCACAAAAAGCACAGGAATCTGCACAGAGTGATGTGGATTCTTTAACTTCCAAAATCAATTCTGCGAATTCTTCATTAAAGGATGCGCAAAGCGCAGTAAATAGTGCACAATCTGAGTACGATAATTTGGTTAGTATATTAAAGCGAAGAGCAGAACTTGATAATATACCAAATGATCAAATTAGTCAGGATGAACTTTCAGAATTATCGGATATTAGAACAAACCATCCAAACTTAGAAAATGAAGTCAATTCAGCTAAAGATGATTTGGATGCAGCTAATGCGGCTTTGAGCACTGCGCAGAAGAATTCAAATGTGTCTTCTTTAGAAAATAAATTGAGTACAGCACAAACAAAATTAGATAGTGCTGGTTCAGATGTGAAGGATGCACAATCAAAAGTGGATTCATTAAATTCACAAATCAATGATTATCAAAGTCAATTGGATGATTTAGACTAGACAATACATTTTTGTATTGTCTTTTTCTATTGTAAGCTTTTAATGTCTTGCGATTTTTGTTAGAATAGATAAGGAAAGTCAGGTGAAAATATGCGTAATGCGATTGTTCTGGCGGCTGGAAAAGGAACTCGAATGAAATCAGATCGTAGCAAACTCATGCATACGATTATTGATCGTTCAATGTTGGCTTATATCATTGATGCTTTAAGAGCTGTATCTGTACAAAGAATCGTTTTGATTGTTGGATATCAAGCAGAAAGTATCAAAGAGGCTTTTCCGGATGTTGAATTTGCTTTGCAGCAACCCCAATTAGGGACTGGTCATGCGGTTATGCAGGCTACACAGTTAAAGGATGAAGATGGAGACACATTAATTATCAATGGTGATGGTCCTTGTATTCAACCTGAAACTTTGGAAAAACTATTCCAAACAAATCAAGATGCATCATTAACTTTATTAACTTCTGTATTAGATGATGGAGCTCATTATGGCCGTATTGTTCGTGATGAAAATGGTCATGTTCAAGCGATTGTAGAGGCAAAAGATTGTACAGAAGAACAAAAGAAAATCTGTGAAATCAATGCGGGTATGTATTGTTTCAAAAATAGAGATTTATTTGATAATCTTGATAAATTAACAACAAATAATGCTCAAAATGAATATTATTTAACAGACTTAGTTAAGATTTTGGCTAACCAAGGTAAAGTTGTTAAAGGATTAGTTGTTGAAAATCGTGATGAAGTCATGGGAATCAATGATTGTGTAGAGTTAAATAAGGCATATGAATGGATGCGAAATCGAATCAACAATAACTGGATGAAAGAAGGAGTACAAATTGTAGATCCTAAGCGTACAGTTATTGGAAAGGATGTAAAAATTGGACATGATGTCATTATTCATCCAAATGTTGAAATTTTAGGTAAAACAGAGATTGGAAATTTCGTTGAAATTTTACCGGGTTCTTATTTGAATAATTCAAAAATTGAAGATCATGCTGTAGTAGATTCAAGTAAAGTCGTTGACTCTTGCATAGATGAAGGAACTATTGTGGGACCTATGTCTTATGTAAGTAACAATAAAATTATAAAATAAGCCTGATAGGGTATGAGAAAGGATAAATCATGAAAAACACTGTTGTATTTGCTTTATCATCTAGCGTTGGTTTAGCAGAAGATATTTGTAAAGAATTAGGATTGGAATTAGGAAAATGTGAAGTAAAACATTTTGCGGACGGAGAAATTTTGGTAGAATTAGGCGAATCTGTTCGTGGAAAACATGTATATTTTGTACAAAGTACAAATAAACCTGTAAACTCAAATTTAATGGAAATTCTAATTGGTATTGATGCTTGTAAACGTGCAAGTGCTGCTAGTATTACAGCTATTATTCCATATTTTGGATATGCACGTCAGGATCGTAAGGCAAAACCTCGTCAACCAATTACTTCTAAATTAGTAGCTAGTTTATTAGAAAGAGCTGGAGCTGATCGTGTTGTAACAGTTGATTTACATGCTACTCAGATTCAAGGATTCTTTGATATTCCAGCAGATGATATTACTGCCAATGGATTGATTGCTGATTACTTCAAACACCAAGAAGGATTAGGAGAAATCGTTGTTGTATCTCCAGATCACGGTGGAGCTGTACGTGCTCGTAATTTAGCAAATGCATTGGGTGCACCAATCGCAATCATCGACAAACGTCGTCCAAGACCAAACGTAGCTGAAGCTATGAACTTAATTGGTGATGTGGATGGAAAAACTGCAATTATCATTGATGATATGGTAGATACAGCTGGAACATTAACTGCTGGTATTAAAATGTTAAAAGACAAAGGTGCAAAAGCTGTTTATGCATCATGTTCACACGGTATCCTTTCAGGACCTGCTATCGATCGTTTAAAAGCTGCTGAATTAGCTGGATTTGTTTGTACAAATACAATTGATCAAACAGAAAACCAAAAGCTCTATCCAGAAATGACTGTACTTTCTATGGCACCATTATTAGCTGGATTAATTCATGCAGTTGAAGAAAACTCTTCATTATCAGAAGTATTAGCACACGCTTTTGATGACTAATATGGAAACATTGTTCATTGGATATCCACCTTGTTTAACTTGTAAAAAAGCATATAAGGCTTTACAGAATTTAGGGATTGAAGCTACATATCGAAATATTAAAGAAGAAAATCCGACAAAAGAAGAAATTCAAAGTTGGATCGATCGAGGTGTAGAATTAAAGAAATTGTTTAATACAAGTGGTATGTTGTATCGTGAATTAAATGTAAAAGAAAAACGTGAGACATATACACAAGAACAATTGATTGATTTACTTGCCTCAAATGGTATGTTAGTAAAAAGACCGATTGTGATCCAAGGCGATATGATTATCATAGGAAACAAAGTTTCAGAATACGAAAATTTACAAAAATAGACCTGTCACTGACAGGTCTTTCTTTATCTAAAAATGGAATTGAAATTCTCCTCTATTTGTTTACACGCACTTACTTCATCAAGATGTTTAATTTCACAAATCTTCTTTGCGACATATTCTACATACATAGGCTCATTTTCTTTACCTCTATATGGAACGGGTGTTAGATATGGAGAATCTGTTTCTGTAATAATTCTATCGATTGGGCATGCTTCTATACATTCAGGTGCTTGTCTAGCATTTTTAAAAGTGATAGGTCCCGCAAAAGAAATCATAGAATTCATTTTTAAACATTCCATCATCGTTTCTTTACTTCCACTAAAACAATGGAAGATGATTTTAGTTTTTGCGTATTGTTTTAAAATATCCATGCAGTCTTTTGTTGATTCGCGCATATGAATAGAAATAGGAAGATTGTGTTTATTCGCAATTTGAATTTGTTTGATAAATAGCTCTTTTTGTAAATCATTAAAACTTGTATCCCAATAGTAATCCAATCCAATTTCTCCTAAACAATCTAAGTATGGAGTTTGATCAATTAAATATTGAATTTCTTTTTCTTTTATCTCTTTAGCATCACTTGGAAACCATCCAAACGCGACTTTAAAGAATGGATACTTTTCCTTTATTTTTTTTGCACGTTCTAATTCTTCTGGACTCGTGCACATGATCATGCAAGATGTAATATTCTTGGCTTGAATATTCTCTATGATTTCATCAATTCGAGTATATAAACGATCACAAGTGATGTGACAATGACTATCTGTATACATAAATAACCTTCTTTCTTAAAATAGTATATAATTGTGTTAAGTGAGGTGCAACATGAAAGTAAGTGTAGAATTAAATGTGAGTGATAAAGAGTTCTACAATGTGATGATGAAATCATTGCAGGAAGAATTAAACCATGTTTCAAAGAAAAAATTGGAATTAAAAGAAGGATTGAAATATAAGAAAAAATCAACCCAAAGAAAAGGGGTTGGATCTGAAATTACAGTGCATATTAAAAGATTGGTTCCAAATGAATTATATGTGGCAACCTTTAATACAGCCATTGATCATACAACGATTTCATATAAGATTGAAGCATTAAATGAATCAAAAATTAAAGTGACCTATGAAGAAGTATATGAAAATGTATCTTCTCAAAATGTTCCTGCTTGGAAACAAAAGATGGCGGAAAAGCAATCTATTAAGAAAGCTAAGAAGATGTTTAAAGAAATCGAAAAATTCATTTTAAATGAAAGAAACAAATAATGCAGACTATTCCATAAAAGAGGCCAAGTCTTCCATCTTGGTTTCTTTTTTTCTATAAGTGCGTTATAACGTTGGTGTAGAAAAGCTTTAACCCAACGAAAAAAGGAGGAATTGGATATGAAAAAGTTAGGTTATTTAGCAGGAGCATCATTATTGTTTGTTCCAATGCCTCTGTATGCAGCAGGAATTGGTTCTAGCAATCAAATTTTTACTCACACCGGATGGTTCTCAGTTATTTGCATGGCAACAATTGGTGTTGGAGTAGCAATTTGTTCAAAACATAAATAATAATAATGAAGAAGGAATACAGTAATTGTATCCCTTTTTCTTTTGCGTTAAAGAATTTACAATAATAACATATGTTACCTACTTGTTTTGTGGATTGTGTTATACTGAGTTAACTAGTAGAGAAAGGGATTTTTTATGGGCAGTAATTATTTAATAAAATTTCTTGAAGAAAAAGATGTGCCTACAGTTACAAAGAAAAGACATACATATTTAACATATTATGGATTAGAACAACAAGATACATATGTTTTAAAAGAAGGAGTTATTAAGACAAGTATAATTTTGCGTGATGGGCGCGAATTTAATATATCTTATATTAAAGGACCGGATATTATCTCGCTTTTAAAAGATGAAGTAAGTCAATATACATCGGCACCATTTAATGTTCGTATAGAAAGTGAAACAGCGACATTTTATCGTATTCCAAGAGTGTTATTTTGGGAATATGTAAACCAAGATCCAAAATTACAGGACTATGTAAATTCATATTATCGTAATAAATTAGCAGAAGCTATTTTTAGACAGCAACTTATGACAATGAATGGCAAAAATGGGGCGGTTTGTGCATTTATTTATCAATTAATTCCATTATTTGGAAGGGAAGTAAATAATGGTATTTTGATTGATTTCCAAGTCACAAATGATGATATTGCAGGATTCTGTGGTATTTCTACAAGAAATAGTGTAAACCGTATTTTAAGAGGTTTACGTGAAGAAAATATCATCACAATGGTGAATCAAAAGATCGTTGTTTTAGACAAAGATTATTTAAAACAGTTTATTCAGGCATAATACAAAACAAGGCGCAGAAGTTAATTCTGCGCTTTAAATGGTTTTATGATCTTTTGGTATGAATATAATAATTGACTGGCCATTAAGCACCAGATAATGGGTTCGCATAAACAAACACCTAAGTATTTAAATATCGGAACTAAAAATATTGTAAACACGATTTTTCCAAGGAACTCAATTACACTCGAAATCAATGGTGTGATTTTATATCCAAAACCTTGAATCGCATTTCTTAAATTAAGTAAGATACTTAAAACTATAAAGAATGGGATGTTGATTTTTAAATACATAGCTCCATTTTTAAGTACGATAGGATTGTTTGATCCGGAAAGAAAATGAACTAAGTTTTCTGCAGAAAAGAAGATAAGAATACTTAAGAAAATTGGATAAATGATGCCACACATATTCGCAAGATGAACACCTTTTATAATACGACCATAGTTTTGTGCACCTTTATTTTGAGATACGAAGGTTGCCATAGAAGCGGCAAGAGTAGAAAGTGGAAGACAAAATAAAGACATCAACTTTCGTGCAGCTGTATGAGCAGCTATAATTTGTGTTCCAAGACTATTGATTCCTGTTTGAAGAATAATTGTACCGATAGATACAATGGAAAACATAAATCCCATTGAAAATCCTTGTCCCAATAAATCATTAACCATATTCGACTCAATATGAAAGTGTTCTTTTTTTGGAATCAATATTTTAGCACTTCTCCAAATTAGAAAGAAACATATAATGGTAGATATGCCTTGTGCAATAACAGTCGCAACAGCAGCTCCAAAGACACCCATATCAAGTATTGTGATACAAAGTATATCGAGTGCAATATTGATGATAGAAGAACAAAAAAGCACAATCAAAGGACGTAGACTATCTCCTATAGCTCGTAACATACCGGCTCCTAAATTATAGAACATGGTAATAATCAAGAAAGCTGAAATGCAACGAATGTAGTTTAAAGAGTCGTGATAAATACTTTGTGGAGTTTTTAAAATGGTTAATAGGTAGGGCATTGAAAAATATGAAATGATTGTGATTGCGATTGAAATAATGAGCCCTAAGACTAAAGAAGCAGCAACACTTTTCTTTAATTCATCTTCGCTTTTTGACCCAAAATAACGAGCTGTAACAATACTAAAACCAGTTCCACAACCATTAGAAAACTGTACAATCAATTCAAAGATTGCGGCAGTGGCTCCCATGGCAGCCAGTGCATTATCGCCTAAAAAATGTCCAACTAATACAGTGTCAATTGTATTATAAAGTTGTTGAAATAGATTGGAAAAGAAAAGTGGAATCACAAAGAAAAGTAGTCCTTTTGCGATGCTTCCATGAGTTAAAGAATGATTTTTCATGAAACAAGCCTCCTTTTTGAATATAGAATAAACCATGTTACTAAAACAATACCTTTTATGATGCTAGAAACAGAAATAGCCCACCATACACCGTTAACACCTAAGAAATGCGAGAATACAAGGGCCATAGGAATTCTTGCGGAAGTAAAGACAATGGAAACAATACTTGGAGGTAATGTTTTACCTAATCCATTAAAAGCTCCTTGTGTTGCGATTTCTATGCACATGAAGAGTTGTGAGAATCCAAGTATAACTAGATAGTCAATTCCATATGGAAGGATATTAGGTTCGTGGATAAAACAAGAAAATATAGGACCCGGAAGGAAAATTAATATACATGAAGTAAGTAATCCCCATAAACCAACGACAAGCATCCCTGTTTTGTATCCTTTGCGAACACGATTATAGTTTTTTGCTCCATAATTTTGCGATGTGAACGCATTGATTGATGCACTAAATCCATCGGCAGCCATCCATGAAATAGATTCAATTTGAGAACCTACTTTTTGAACGGCAACACTTATAGCACCAAAGCTAGAAATCAATCGTGCAATATACATAGAAATGCATGTGAATAACATGCTCTGAATAGAAGGTGGAAAGCCTATCTTTAATATTTCAGATATGTGATTTTTATCGGGTTTGGATAATAAGTTTATTTCTTGGAATAAATCTAAGTTTTTAGCGTCATACAAAAAAAATAAAGTAACAATGATTTGGGCGATAATGGTTGCCAGAGCAGCTCCAATGACTCTAAGATTAAATATAAAAATTAAAACAGGATCTAATATAAGATTTAAAACTAAACCAGTTGTGGTTGCGATAAAAGTACTTTTTGAATGACCCGCAGCCGTTAGAATACCTGTGAAGATTTGATTCACAAACGAGAAAATAATAAATCCACATGTAATCCATAGATAATTTTGTGCGTCTTGAATAATTGTTGGATCTGTTAAATTAAAGAGTCGGATTAAATTCTTTTGAAAAACAATAATAAGGATTCCATAAATCATCGCAAAAAAGATTGAGCTTTGAAATGCAGCTTCAATATAATTTTTGGTTTCCTTTTTATTATTAGCTCCTAGACTTTGTCCAACTAAAGCTTGAGAACCAATTTTAGGCATATTTACGAGTCCATTTGCCAAATACATAAAATTGCCAGATACCCCAACACTGGCAACGGCACCAGACCCTAAAAATCCAATCCACAACATATCTACTAGGTTATATGCCATTTGAATAAAATAAGTGGCCATAATTGGAATTGCCAATAGGCTTAACGATTTAAATATAGGACCATGTAATAGGTCAACACTCTGATTTTTTTTCATACAGTGATTATTGTAGCAATTTTTTAAATATAAAACAAAAAAGAAATCTAAGATATGCTTAAATTTCTTTTAAATAATTATTGATTATATTCTTCTACGATTTGTACTGTTGCACTTGCACCAATTCGAGTAGCACCAGCCTCAATCATTTCTTTTACTTCAGTATATGAATGGATGCCACCAGCCGCTTTTACTTCAACATCATTTCCAACTGTATCTTTCATCAATTTCACATCTTCTTTTGTGGCTCCACCTGTGCCAAAACCAGTGCTTGTTTTAATGAAATCTGGTTTAACTTCTTTAGCGATTTCAGCGCATTTTTTGATTTCTTCTTTCGTTAGATAGCAATTTTCAAAAATCACTTTAATTCCTTTGTTTTGTTCGTGACAAATATTTGTTAGAGTTTCCATCTCCTCTTTTACTTTGTCAAATTTGCCCATTTTCACATCGCCAACATTTAAGACATAGTCAATTTCATCTGCACCATCTTTTAATGCCTCTTTCGTTTCGTAAGCTTTTGTGTTTAATCCGCATTGTCCTAGTGGAAAACCCACAACACTACAAACCATTACGTTTGTATCTTTTAGTAATTCCTTACAATAAGCAACCCATTCTTCGTTAACACAAACGCTTGCGGTATTTAATTCTCTTGCTTGTTGACAAAGTGTATCAATGTCTTTTTTTGTGGCAAATGCCTTTAAAAATGTGTGATCGAAATATTTATTGAATTCCATGATAACCTCCTATTTTTCGATATGTTTATCTATATATGAATATATTTCGGCTGGTGAATTTAAGCTTGCGATTTGATCAATACTTTTTTTCTTAGAGAAAATATTAAGCATATCATTTAATACATGAATATGTTTCGTTTTATCTTCTGCACAAAGTACAAGAATAATTCTGGCGTTTTGACCATTTAAAAAAGGCACAGGTTCCTTGAATGTACACATTGATACATCTAATCGATTTACGCCATTTTCAATCGCAGAGTGTGCTAACACAAGATCATCAGCTAAAAACATATATAAGCCTTTATTTTTTTGATCATTTATGATGGCATTCACATAATCATGTGAAATAGAACCATCATCTAATAATGGTTGTGCTGAGATGTGAATAGCTTCTTCCCAGCTGACTTGTGAATTTACACATTGAATATGGGACCCTTTCAAAAAGTCTAATAAACCTCGATCATAAGTTTTGTGAGGTACTTTTTGTACTTGTATACTTGAATAATAATCTTGTAGATTTTTATGGAAGTCATTTAATTGATCGGGATTAATATAATTTGATGCGATTTTCAAAATGTCATCAATTTGCATTTTTGCCTGTGGCTCTGTAGCCATACAATTTCTAAGTATTGCCACACGATCTTGATCTGTAAGTATTGGATGAACCATGATTAATCTTTGTTCATTGGCTAACATTACTGTTGAAATTACAACATCATAATCATGATTTGGCCTATAACTACTGAGTGGTATGTTTTTGATTTCGGTTGCTTGTGGTACTAAAGTAGAAACTTCTTGGCGTAGCATATTTCCTGTTCCAATGCCATTTGGGCAGATAATCATGATTCTAAATGCATGTTTATTCGCTTTTTGTGTAGGCATAAAAGCCCCAAAATGTAATGTTAGATAAGCAACTTCAGCGTCAGAAATTAAAGAATCTAAGTCACTTTCTAAGATTTTACAAGCACGTTTTGTAAGTTCAAATAATTCTTCATACTCAGTTTTTATGTTATTTAACATAGGATTTCCAAGCTGTATACCATATTTAAAACGATATAGAGAAGTTTTTAAATGAGCATTGATCGCATTGATCAATTCTTCTTCGCGATCATAGAATACATAAGAGATTCTTTCAAATTCATGAACAAGGGCTTTGGCAATTTCATATGTTTTATCTTCTTCCTTCATTACATTTACAGGAATGGTTTGAAGTCTAGATCCTAGCAAGTGTAATGCAATATAAATTTTTTCATGATCTTTTAAATTTGGAAAATATTTATTGATTAGATGATATTCATTTGTTTCTATGATTTCTTCTTCATCCATATCTGAAAATGAGATTTCATCATTTCTATTTTGGATTGTAGATAAAAAGACGGCTAGAGCAGGTAAAATGCCACTTACATATTCAGCGTGTAATTCAGATTCAATCTTTTTAAGAGTATTCAATATATCATAGACTTTTTGAGCATCAAAAGTTTCAATTACATGATTTTCATAAAAATGCCAAAGACTAGGAAACAACATAAAGAAAACAGCTCTCTTTTTAATGATATCTCCATTAATGCGGTATCCATCTTTTATGTTGTAAGTAAGTTGAAGTGCATAATTCTCTAAGAAAGTATCAACAGATTTTAAATCATTGATGATTGTGTTTCGGCTTACTTGGCAAATATCCATAAAATCTTCAATGTATAAAGGATGATTTCGCACGATTATAGTACATATTTCAATGCGTTGTCTTTCTTCTGGTGTAAAGACCAATATGCTTTCACTTTTTGTTTGATTTAATGTTTTTTGTATGGCCTGGACTTGTTCTTTATGAAGAATGATTCCTTTTCCTCGTTCTTGAATAATAGGATCGATACCATTATCAATCAACCATTCGTTAATTTTTGAAATATCGTAATAAACACTTCTTTTAGAAACTTCTAAGTCATCCGCAAGATCTTGAATTTTTAAATATCCAGTTGTGTACATTACAATATTTAAAATTTCGGTACAACGTTTATCTAATGTATATGAAATTGACATAGCACTCTCTCCTTAAACCATGCTTTCTTTAACTTTTTTATGATAAGGTGTTCCTTTTAAGTTCTTTTTTGCTTTATTTAAATAGTAATTAGCTTGTTTTGCATCTGATAAATATTGATATTGCAAGCCAAGAAGATATTGTAGAATACCTTGCTGTTGATCATCTGGATGTTTTGATAAAAGTTCATTTACAAGGGGAATGTCTTCACTTTTTTTCTCAATCAAAATGCGATACAACATACGATCATACGCAATTTCATCCTCATTACCTTTTCGTTCAATGATTTCTAATAGTTTTTTAGATAATTCGACGTTTTGAGCATCCAAAAAGTAAAAGTATGTCATACTAGCTACTTGATAGGCTTGTGAATTATTTATATTTTGCGAAAGCAGAAATTCGACTTGTTTTGTGATTTCATTTGTATCTTGTTTCGAAATATATGTACGTAAAATATTATAGTTTTTTTCGTATTCAGAAAATAAGAATGTATATAGTGGAGTATTCATTTGTTGAATAGCCTTGTCATATTGTTCAGCATATATTTTTTTTAGAATAGATTGCCATAAGAAGCTTCGGATAAAAAATGGAATGGCGATAGCACATAGGATAAGCGAAATTAATATAATTGCAGCTAATAGACTCATAGATCAAAGAAACCCCTTTCATAACCATCTTTAAAATAACAATTGTTAAAGATTTTATCAAATCCAAATTATTTCACGATAAGCAGCCTAGTTTGTGCAAGAAAAAGTATTTTATTCATATTTTGCACAAAAAATATACGCGTATATAATGATAATAGTGTAAAACGCTTACAGACAAGCGCAAAATGTACATTTTGCACAATGTTTGTGCAAAACATTGTTCTTGTTTTTGCAAATCATTTCACAGATAATGCAAGTGTGAAGAGGAGAGATACGAGATGATTAAAGATTTGCTAAAAGAAAAAAATTGTTTTATTAAAGAAAGTGTAAAAGATTGGAAAGATGCAATTTGTGTTGCTTGTGCACCAATGATTGAACAAGGGTATTGTACAAAAGAATATGAAGATGCTGTTTTCGAAAACACAGAAAAATTTGGGCCCTATTATGTGTTATGTGAAAACTTGGCTTTGATCCATGCAAGCAATCAGTCTGGTGTTAATGAAACACAGATGGCGGTTACGGTTTTAAAAGAACCTGTAAAATTCAAGCCTGACGGATACGATGTGCGAATTTTAGTTACACTTGTCGCAAAAGATAATCATTCTCACATGGAAGGCATTCAAGCTGTTTCTAATATCTTCGCAGATGAATTAAAAGTAAATTCGTTACTAAACGCTTCAGATCCACAAGAGATATATAATATCTTTGTCGCAAATGTGGGATAAGCTAAGGTAACATAGAAGGAGAAAGATATGTTAAATTTTATCGTTAATATCTTGTCTACACCTGCTATTTTAGTTGGTTTATTATCTTTAGTTGGTTTAGCTTTACAGAAAAAACCAATCGAAGAAATCGTAAAAGGTACGGTTAAGACAATTGTTGGTTTCTTAGTATTAAGTGCTGGTGCTTCATTCTTACAAACTGGATCATTAAATGCATTCGGTGACATCTTCAACTATGCATTCAATATGCAAGGTGTTGTTCCAAACAATGAAGCTATCGTTTCATTAGCATTGAAAGATTTCGCTACTGATACAGCTTATATCATGTGTTTAGGAATGATCGCAAATATTGTTTTGGCTCGTTTCTCAAGATGGCACTACATCTTCTTGACTGGTCACCACACATTATATATGGCATGTATGTTAGCTGTTATCTTAAATGTCGGTGGTTTAACAGGAGC
The DNA here is from genome assembly GCF_934754935.1 of uncultured Holdemanella sp. Classification (GTDB taxonomy): domain Bacteria; phylum Bacillota_I; class Bacilli_A; order Erysipelotrichales; family Erysipelotrichaceae; genus Holdemanella. Next base: position 66,066 of record NZ_CAKVJB010000005.1, read on the forward strand.
TCAATTATGGCTTGCTGGCGGATTAGTATTAGGATTCATCATGGTTGTAAGTCCTGCTTATTGCCAGCCTACAATGCGTAAAATTGTTCAAACAGATGAATTAGGATTTGGTCACTTTGGTGGTGCTGGTTACTGGTTCTCTGCTCAATGTGCTAAACTATTCAAAGGAAAGAGTAAATCAACTGAAGAAGTTAACTTCCCTCAACGTTTAACTTTCTTACGTGACACTACAGTTGCTATTGGTTTAACAATGGTAGTATTCTTCTTAATCGTAACTGGTGTTGCTGTTGGACGTGGAATCTTAGAAGCAGATCCTGAAACAATTTTAGCTACTTATTCAAACTTAGGTGGATTATTAAATGTTGGTGCAGAAACACAAACACACTGGGCTGTTTGGGCTATTACTTCTGGTTTAAGCTTTGCTGGTGGTGTATATATTATCTTAAGTGGTGTACGTTTGATTGTTGGAGAAATCGTTCCTGCATTCCGTGGTATTGCTGAAAAATTGGTTCCAGGAGCTATTCCTGCAATCGACTGTCCAGTTGTATTCCCTTATGCTCCAAATGCTGTATTAATTGGTTTCTTAGTATCATTCTTAGGTGGTATTATCGGATTATTCGTATTAGCATTTATTGACAAATCATTGGTTCCATGTGCATTGATTTTACCTGGTGTAATTCCTCACTTCTTCTGTGGTGCTACTGCAGGTGTATTCGGTAATGCTGAAGGTGGATTAAAAGGTTGTGTATTTGGAAGCTTTATGCACGGTTTATTAATTACATTCTTACCAGCAATCTGTATGCCAGTTATGGGTTCGTTGAACTTTGCTAACTGTACATTCTCAGATGCTGACTTCTCATGGTTAGGTATTGTATTAGGTAACATTGCTCAACATGTACAAGGAACAGGATTGTTAGTAATCTGCGTTGTAATCTTCTTATTACCAATTGTTTATAATTTTGTAGCTCCTAAAAAAGCTGAAGAAAAATAGAAAGGAGAATAGAAATGGCTATTCGTAGTATTATGTGCTGCTGTGGTTCAGGACTTGGAAGTAGTATGATGGTTAGTATGAATGTTGAAAAGGCATTGAAAAACCTTGGTATTACAGGAGTTTCTGTTGATCATACTTCATTGAGTGAAGTAAATCCAAACTCTGCAGACTTATTTGTAGTAGGTCGTGATTTAGCTCCACAAGTAGCATCATATCCAAGCAAAATTATTCTTGATCGTATCATGGATATGAATGAATTGACTGAAAAACTAAAAGATGTTTTCGGCAAGTAAAATTAGATAAAAAGAAGGGTTTTACATCTCCTTCTTTTTGTTTAGCCATTTGGAGGGAAATTATGGAAAAAAGTGTAGAAATTTTAGCAAAAAAAGTACGCTATGATATTTTGGATATGTTACAACATAGGGGTTATGGACACTTAGGTGGATCCTTATCTTTAGTTGAATTGTTTGCGGTATTGTATGGAAAACAAATGAAATATGATTCAAAAAATCCAAAATGGGAAGAAAGAGATCGTGTTGTATTGTCTAAAGGACATGCTGGACCAGTTTGGTATTCAACCTTAAGTGAATGTGGTTTCTTTGAAAAAGAAAAACTAATGACATTAAATGATGGTGGAACAATGCTTCCAAGTCATCCTGATCGAACAAAAACTCCTGGAGTTGATATGACAACTGGATCACTAGGTCAAGGAACAAGTACAGCAGCTGGAATTGCTACTGCATTAAAGATGAAACATAGTGATAATTATGTGTATTTAATCGTTGGAGATGGTGAATTGAATGAAGGCCAATGTTGGGAAGCGTTCCAATATTTGGCAAACTATAAAATGAACAATTGTATCGTAATCATTGATGATAATAAGCGTCAATTAGATGGATATACAAAAGATGTTATGAACCCATTTAGTATTGAAGATAAAATGAAGGCTTTTGGCTTTAACACACAAACTGTTAAGGGAAATGATTTAGATGCGATTGATGAAGCTATCACAAACGCAAAATCTGTAACAGATTCAGCCGTATGTATTGTACTAGATACCATTAAAGGTCAAGGTGTTAAGTTCTTTGAAGATCTTCTGGATAATCACTCAGTAAAATTTAATACAGAAGTAGTAAATCGTGCTACAGATGAGGCTAAGGCTTCTTTAAAAAGAGAAATTGAAGAGGAGGAGCAACATGTATAAATTAGTAGAAAATCGTAGTGAAAAAGGTAAAGAATTACGTGTTGCAGTTGTTGAAAGCATTCAAGAACTTATTAAAGAAAATGATAAAGTGGTTGCTATGGAAGCCGATTTGGGTGGAGCTAGTAAGTTCACAAATATCAAAAAATCAAATCCGGAAAATTTCATTCAATGTGGTATTTCTGAAGCAAATATGATTGGCGTTGGATGTGGATTATCGAGTGAAGGATTTATTCCTTATGTACATACATTTGGACCATTTGCTACACGTCGAGTTTATGATCAGATTTATTTATCAGGTGCATATGCACATAATACAATCAATATTTATGGATCAGACCCAGGATTTACTGTAGGACCTAATGGAGGTACACATACAACTTGGGAAGATGTGGCTTTGATGCGTGAAATTCCAGGTTCAATCATTGTGGATCCTTGTGATGAAACACAAACAAGATGGGTTGTAAAAGAACTTTCTAAACATGAAGGTGTACATTATATTCGTGCAAACCGTAAAGATGTTAGAAATGTGTATACACCAGATTCAACTTTTGAATTAGGCAAAGGAAATGTTTTAAGAGAAGGTAAAGATATTCTAATTATTGTATCTGGCCAGTTGGTAAGCGATGCATTAGATTGTGCTGAAAAATTAGTTGAAGAAGGATATTCAGTAGAAGTAATCGATATGTATTGTATTAAACCTTTAGACATTGACTTAGTGTTATCTGAATCAAAAGGTAAAAAGGCTGTTGTTACGTTTGAAAATCATTCGATTTATGGTGGACTTGGAAGTGCTGTTGCAGAAGTTTTGATGGAAAATGGAGTAAATGTTCCATTTAAACGTCATGGTGTAGATGAACGTTTTGGACAAGTAGGAACGCCAGATTTCCTTCAAAAAGAATTCCAACTAACTGCAGATGATTTATATAGAACAATTAAATCAATGATTTAATTGAATGATAAAATAATGTAAAAAAGGAAATTCACATTTTAATATGAATTTCCTTTTTCAATTCCATTATCACCGACCACATTTCAATCAAATACACTTTTTTGGTTCTCTTAATGTATTTAAACCTAAACCAACAATCTCAGAGATTTCTTCAAGCGTTTGATTATTTCTTACAAGCATTTTAATCGCTATTTTGATTTGTGTATTTTTTACACCACGTTTAACACTTTGTAAAGAATGCATACAATATGTGCATTCTTTACAATCAAGCTTTCATCAATAGCTTTTTAATTGATTCTTCACTCACTGAGAAGATTGATGCGATATCTTTTACACTGAAACCTTTGTCTAGCATAGTTTGATATACTTCAAATTGATTTAGTTCAATTCCTTGCTTGATACCCATCTGGATTCCTTTGTTTGTTGATTCTTCAAACATTTCATCTAATGCTCTACACACTTTTACATCACCCTTTTCACTTTTCTGGTAGATATTCAATAGCTCTTTGTTCTTTGTCACTACATACGCAAAATATAGTGCATCACGATTAAACTCTCGATCTAGATCTTCTTTTAATATCTGCTTTGTATAGATCATTCGCAATAGATCGAATAAGTCCTGTGTTGCCTTTTCACCTGTATTATACTTGTGATTTGTGTTTAGCTCAATCAGATTCAGTTTAAACTCATTGAACATATTTTCAAATCCAGGATGAATGATTTCTAGCTCACTCAATCTTTTGGCAGCATTCCACTTGGATTCACCCACATATAAGACGACTGTTAAAATCATGGGAAGTCTTGTATGCATAGGTCCATGCTTCTTAAAGTTTTGACGAATATAACGCATACGAGCAACACTTTCATATTCCATAACTCTTGCGACCATGGACGGATCTACATAGCTTTGGCTTTCAATCACGAACAAATCCAAATATGTACCATCCTCATACCGCTTGATGATATCCACATGCTTACTCGAAACATTCATGACAAGTTCACTGTTTTCATCCTTAAGATATTCAGGCTTTAACACTTGCTTCCCATCAAATAAAAGTGCATTAAAGATCGAGACAAAGTTTTTTGGTTGTCCTAAAAATTTCTTAGACTCAATATCAATCGAATTCAAGATAACTCCTCCTTTCTTCTCTCTAATACGAAAAAAAAGAAGGAAATTTTAGAAAAGATGCACATTTTGATAATTTCACATAATTCAATCTGATTTCACAACATTTACCAAAGTTATAAGAAAATTATGACAACATAGAATGATATTCTATAAGTGCCTTAAAGATAAGGCAATGAATATAGAAAATAAACCAATATTCATATCTCTCTCCTAAAAATAATAATAAACAAAAAGAAGCCATTCTAGATGCCAACACTAGAATGGTTTTCTTTTATTTGAAATCCGATTTCTTGATATATACATAACTATTTTTATACTTAGAATTTACATTCAAATCATTATTTTTGACAGGAGCTTCACTCGAGATTTTATAGTATCCAATCTCATCCTTTAATATATGAACCGATACGATATCTCCCTTTTTATACGTGTAAAGAACATCTTTTTTATTTGGTGCATACACCTTTAAATCCTTGGATAATTGTATTGTCTTAATAGGATTCTTTTCTTGGTCAATACCATCTTCATCTAAGTGATAGTAAAAACTTGCAGCTTTTTCACCCCAATATGGATCAGATGCATAGTTGACATTTATACCACTTGCCTTATCACCAAACCACGAACCATGATATCTTGAATCATTTGGATTTAAGTATCCTTGTTGTAAAAAATTATAGGCATGTTGTTTTACACATTCGGCTAATGAACTATATTGATTCGCATTATCTGGATTTTCATCAATTGCCGCATGCCCAAATAAATTATGATATTCAAGCGCATACTGACTAAGTCCAAGACCACTCTCGTTTAGCGCTAGGGCATACATCATAGTCGCGTTGATTGAATATTTGTTTTGAACTTTAAAGAATATATCTGCCTGATTATATAGAGCAGATTCATCACTAACACCATATTGATCTAGATATGCATTATATACAGAATTATTTAAATAGGAAGTAGTTCTATGAGGAATATATTGATAATAATTATAGTAAGGATCTTTATTAACTTTATTATCATTAACTAGGTTTTCATAGTTCGTATAAAAATAGTGACCATCATATGAATAATAGATTGTATCTTCCTTCATGAATTTAGGAGCAGGACCAATCGCAATAGAATTCACATTTCCTTGAAAAAGATCTGTAGAAATTGTATGAATAAGGGAATGGTTATAAACATAATATGTGGATAAAATATAGGAGTCGTTATATAAGTATAATTCAACATTATTAATATCAGTCCAAGCTTGAACCCCGCTGATTTTAAAGTGAACCTTCTTTCCATTAAAGCTTGTTCCTAGATATTGAGCATCTGCACCATAATTTCCGTTCACATACCCTGTTTCTTTAGTATCTGTAGTGTATTCTGTGTTTTGGGTTACATCCTTCGTCTTTAAATTCACGATTCCTGATTTAAGTCGTAATACTTTACCATCTTCATTTTTTATACATGTATATTTAGAGTCTGTTGCATCCATTTTTAAGGATGCAAAAATATAATGTTTATAAGAAGCTTGCACTTCACTTGTGCTTAAATCTTCGACATAGTATTGTCCGTCTTCTGTCATTTTTAAAATGGTAAATGGGATAACGACAAATACTAGAATCAATAGAATAATAATAAGCTTAAATGATGTCTTTTTAACTTTTCTTTTTCTTTTCATATCTCATATTATACTCTTATCTTTAAAAATTGCGTAATAGGACAATTTTCATCGACAATAAGTGTTCTTTATATTAAAATAGATGGGGTATATCGCTAAAATAAAGCGTTTTTTAAGTGGTAAAACACTCAAGATATAAAAATTATAGAGAAAGGATGTATATTTATGGCAAAAATGGATGAGCGTTTAGAAAAAATGGTTGAACGTTATCGTGAAATCAATGATTTAATGATGCAAAGTGATGTTGTATCAGATCGTAAGACAATGGCAAAATTGGGTCGTGAACAAAATGAATTGACACCTATTGTTGAAACATACGAAGAATATAAAAAGGCAGTTGAGGAATTAGAAGAGGCTAAAGTCCTTTCTAAAGAAGAGGATAAAGAAATTCGTGAAATGGCACAAATGGAATTGGAAGAATTAGAACCAAAAATCCAAAATTATTTAGACCGTTTAGAATTGCTTCTAGTACCAAAAGATCCTAACGATTCGCACAATGCGATCTTAGAAATTCGTGGAGCAGCTGGTGGAGATGAAGGAAATATCTTTGCCGGAGACTTATTTAGAATGTATTCAAAATATGCAGAAGCTAAAGGATGGAGAACAGAAGTCATCGAAATGGAAGATAGTGAAGCTGGAGGATTCTCATTAGTTTCATTTAAAGTCAATGGAGAAGGGGCATACGGAATCTTGAAATTTGAATCTGGATCTCACCGTGTACAACGTGTGCCAAAGACAGAATCACAAGGTCGTATCCACACTTCTACAGCTACTGTATTGTGTATGCCAGAAGTAGAAGCTGAAGACTTTGATATTGATATGAACGATTTGGAAATTGAAACAATGCGTTCAAGTGGAGCGGGAGGACAGCACATCAATAAAACCGATTCAGCGGTTCGTATCGTCCACAAGCCTACTGGTATTGTAGTTAAGTGTCAGGATGGTCGTAGTCAGCATGAAAACCGTGCAACTGCCTTAATGACAATTCGTGCTCGTGTATATGAAGAAAGACAGCGTGAATTGGATCAAAAGAACGAAAAAGAACGTCGTACAAAGATTGGTACTGGAGATCGTGCAGAAAAGATCCGTACATACAACTATCCTCAAAACCGTGTAACAGATCACCGTATTGGATATACAGTCAATCAGTTAGATCGTATTATGGATGGTCGTTTAGATGATTTGATGGCTGCTTTACAGTTGGCTGATCAACAGGCTAAAATTGCTGGAGAAAAAGAATAATGAGTACATATCATTCATTGATCAATGAAGGTAAGGAACGTCTTTACAAAGCTGGTCAAGGCGAACAGGCAGCTCAACTTTTCATGGTGGAATTATGTCGTCAAAAAGATATCAATCTATATATTTCTATGGATGAAGAAGCAAATGAACAAATTCAAACAGATTATCTAGAAGGAATTCATTTAATGGAAAATGGTGAACCATTAGGATATGTATTAGGATACGAATGTTTTTATGGATATGATTTTATCGTGAATGAAGACGTTTTGATTCCTAGACCCGAAACAGAAGAACTTGTAGGACTTGTATTATCTAAGTTTGATGATCACTTTGCCGATAAAGATCATGTCAATGTATTTGATGTGGCAACAGGATCCGGTGCAATTGGTATTACTTTAAATCTTGAAGAGCCTAAGATGGATGTGATTGCTTCAGATATTTCAAAGGAAGCTTTAGTGGTTGCACAAAAGAACAATGAAAAACTGGGGGCAAATGTAAACTTCATTTGTGGATGTATGTTAGATCCATTTGTAGATCGCAATTTACATTGTGATATTTTAGTTTGTAACCCACCATATATTCCGAGTGAAGAAAAGATGGAACAGAGTGTTGTGGATTATGAACCACATGTAGCTTTATTTGGTGGTAATGATGGCTTGAAATTCTATCGTGATGTATTTGAAAAAGCACATCTTGTATTGAATGAAAAAGCGTTCCTTGCCTTTGAAATGGGTTGGGATCAAGGTGAAGCTTTATCAAATTTAGCTCGTGAATACTTCGCTTCAGCAACGATTACTGTACATAAAGATATGTCAGGAAAAGATCGTATGTTGACGATTGAATTATAATTAAAATTTCTTGAGCAATACTTTTGAAATATTAAAATGAATATGCGATAGTATATACATAAGAGGAAATAGTATATTTCAAGAGGAGGATAATTTATGAAATATAGATGCTTAATTTGTGGACACATTTATGATGAGGAAAAGGAAGGCGTAAAATTCGCTGATCTTCCTGCTGATTGGAAATGTCCAACTTGTAAACAACCAAAAGAAAAATTTGTTCCAGTAGAAGACGAAATGACTTGGGCTGCTGAACACGTAGTAGGAGTCGCAAAAGATGTTGATGAAGACATTAAAAACGATTTACGTGCTAACTTCGAAGGTGAATGCTCAGAAGTAGGTATGTACTTGGCAATGGCAAGAGTTGCTCATAGAGAAGGATATCCAGAAGTTGGATTGTATTATGAAAAAGCGGCTTGGGAAGAAGCAGAACATGCTGCAAAATTTGCTGAATTATTAGGTGAAGTTGTTACAGATTCAACTAAGAAAAACCTTGAAATGCGTGTAGAAGCTGAAAATGGGGCTACTGCAGGTAAAGTAGATTTAGCAACTCGTGCTAAAAAAGCAAACTTAGATGCTATTCATGATACAGTACACGAAATGGCTCGTGATGAAGCTCGTCATGGTAAGGCATTTGCTGGATTATTAAAACGTTATTTTGGTGAATAATGTATTTAGAAGCTTCTGAATCAATCGGAAGCTTTTTTTTCTGTTTTCGTGTATAATAAGTTGTGTCTAACGAATATATAGAAAGAAGGATCAAGATGATTGGTAAGAATAGTCCATGTTGGTGTGGTTCTGGTAAAAAATATAAACATTGTCATGAAGAATGGGACAATACAATTAATGTACTAAAACTTCAAGGTAAAATTGTTCCGAGTCATAATTTAATAAAGTCTGAAGAAGATATTAAATGGATCAAAAAAGCGGCTAAAATCAATAATGCCATACTTGATTTAGTTGGAGAAAAAATTTGTGCGGGTATGACGACAGAAGATATTGATAAATTAGTATATGATTATACAACAAGTCATGGTGGAATTCCTGCATGTCTAGGCTACGAAGGATTCCCTAAAAGTGTTTGTACATCTATTAATAATGAAATTTGTCATGGTATTCCAAGTGAAAAAGTCGTATTAAAAGATGGCGATATTATAAATGTAGACTGTACTACTATTGTACATAAACACTTTGCGGATGCATCTAGAATGTTCTGTATTGGTAATGTAAGTGATGAGGCAAAACGCTTAGTTGATGTAACTAAAGAATGTCTAGAAATTGGTAAAGAAGCTGTACGCCCTTGGGGATACATTGGAGATATTGGTGCTGCTATTCAAGAACATGCACATAAAAATGGTTATAGTGTTGTTGTTGATTTCTGTGGACACGGTGTAGGAAATGCCTTCCATGAAGATCCATATGTACATCATGTAGGAATCCGTAATACAGGTATGGTTATTGCACCAGGTATGGTCTTCACAATTGAGCCGATGATCAATCAAGGAACTCGTGATTTATACATTGATAAAGATAATGGATGGACATCTTATACGAAAGATGGAAAGTTATCAGCGCAATGGGAAAATACAATTCTAGTTACAGAAAAAGGAATTGAAGTATTAGCTTGGTAAGAAGTCAATAATATGACTTCTTTTTTGATGGGGAGTTTAAAAAGGGAATATGCAAAAGAGTATGATTGAGGGGAATACTTTAAAACTCATTTTGAATTTTAGTATTCCATTATTATTAGGAAATTTATTTCAACAATTTTACAATGTTGTGGATGCGGCTATTGTTGGACAAACATTAGGTTCGAAAGCACTGGCTGCTGTAGGCGCAAGTAGTAGTGTACAGTTTTTGATTCTAGGTTTTTGTATGGGAATATGCCAAGGCTTCGCAATTATGGTTTCGCAAAGTTATGGTGCAAAAAGACTAGATGAAATGCAGACTTATATTTATGCAGGAGCTGTATGGACAGCCATTGCAGCTTTTGTGATATCTATATTAGTGGTTGTTTATTGTGCAGACATTCTTCATATATTACAAGTCAATGATGAAATCTTTAATGAAGCCTATGCCTATTTAGTTGTCATATTTGCGGGAATACCATTCACATTACTTTATAATTATTTATCAGCTATTTTAAGAGCTATTGGAGATTCAAAAACACCATTTTTCTTTTTAGCTTTTTCAGCTGTTCTAAATATTGGTTTAGATTTTTTCTGTATTCTTGTTTTGAAATGGGGTTGTGCAGGAGCGGCCATCGCAACTATTTTTGCCCAAGCAGTAAGTGGTATTTTGTGCTTATTATTGATTGCGTTTAAAGTCAATGTTTTACATGTTCCTAAATCAAGTCGTTATGTTGATAAGAAACATTCGGTTAAATTACTAGCCATGGGAGTTCCTATGGGATTACAGTTTTCAATTACAGCCATCGGTTCAATGGTCATGCAGTCGGCTAATAATGCATTAGGAACCATTTATGTATCGGGCTTCACGGCAGGTATGCGTATTAAATCATTGATGATGTGTCCATTTGATGCATTAGGCGCAGCTGTTTCTACATTCCTTTCCCAAAACTATGGAGCTTGCAAGTTAGAACGAATCCATGAAGGATACCGTAAAGGTGTAATGGTGAGCATTATATATGGTGTATTCGCATGTGTCGTAATGGTTTTCTTTGGAAGAATTTTAAGTATGATGTTTGTGAGCGCAAATGAATCACAAGTGTTAAATGCGAGTGCTTTGTATTTAAGAAGAATGGGCTATTTCTATCCTGTATTAGGCATTTTAATCACGACAAGAATGTCCGTTCAAGGCCTTGGCTATTCTGCTCGAGCCATGCTTGCAGGCTTTGTAGAAATGATTGCACGTTGCATCGTAGCCTTATGCTTTGTTCCTATTTTCAAATATAATGCGATCACATGGGCGGATCAAACGGCGTGGATTGCAGCTACACTTGTATTGATTCCATTGTGGATCAGTGCAATACGTGCGGTTCAAAAGAAAATGCGTTGAATTAGAAGTCTAACGACTTCTTTTTTTGACTTTTAATGTCTTTCCTTAACTTTGTAAAAAATGTATAACTACAATTGAATTTTTGAATAAATTGTTGAAATTTCCTGTATTTATGGGAG
>NZ_CAKVJB010000006.1 GCF_934754935.1 uncultured Holdemanella sp.
TCCCATAAATACAGGAAATTTCAACAATTTATTCAAAAATTCAATTGTAGTTATACATTTTTTACAAAGTTAAGGCTGTTCTCTACACTTACCACAAACTGAATAGTTTGGACAAGCATCTGTACACGCATTGTCTACGACTGTTCTTAATTGAGCTGGCATCATTGTCGTGATCTCATCATCATCATATCCAACCACAAGACTTTTTTCCGATAAAAGAATCGGTCTTTTTAAAATTGATGGATTTTCCTGAATCAAAGATACAAGTTCTTTCACAGAATAATCTTCAATATCCTTATCTAGCGCTTGAAAAGCCTTAGAACGAACTGAAATAATATCTTCCGTTCCATTTTCGCATCGCGACAATAAATATTTAATTTCACTTTCCTTCAACAATGAAGTAAAAATATTTTTTTCAACAAATTCAATTTGGTTGTCCTTTAACCACTGTTTTGCCTTACGACAACTCGCACAACCTGGAGAAGTATATAAAATTACCATAATAATCGCCTCCTTCAATTAATTATATCATATCACTAGGTTTAAAAGAAATAGTTGTATCTATTATTTATATGTGCTATATTCTTCTCTAGTGAGGACAAAAAATGGAAAAAGCTATTCTATCTAGAATTAATTTAAAAACACTGGATACAAATATCGCATACGATTATTTTGAAACCATTTCAGATTTAATTGATACAAAAGAAGTTCAAGATTTAAAAAAATGCAGCCAACACTTAGCTACATCACGCTTTCAACATTCATTGAATGTTTCCTATTATTCATTTTTGATTTGTAGAAAACTTGGACTCGACGCCTATAGCGCAGCCCGTGCCGGTCTTTTACATGACCTATATTACTATGATTGGAAAACAGATAATGATCGTCCTTTAGAAGGAAATCATGTCAAGATTCATCCAATCATCGCTCTAGAAAACGCAAAAAATATTACAGTAACCAATCCAACCATTGATGATGCGATTTTACATCACATGTGGCCACTTAAAACAAGCCACCCAAACACAAGTGTTGGATGGATCATTCAAGCTGTCGATAAATTCTGTGCCATTACAGAAATGGGACACCAATCCCTATTTAGAGCCAGTCGTTCAAACAATCTATTAAGCTATTGTATTCTATTTACATTTATATTGACAATGTAGGCAGCTAGATTATCTAGCTGCCTTTAGTTTTTCCTTAAATTGTTCTAGCCAAACCGAACCATCTTTTTCTAAACCATATTCACCCATCTCAATGCTAGGCTTTTTCTCCCCATGAAAATCACTTCCACAAGTAATCAAAAGATGATGTTCCTTCGCTAAATTCTCATAATATACATTCTGCTCTGGCGTATGATAATTACTATATGCCTCAATACCATCTATTCCCGATTCAAATAAAATCTTCAACATTTCATCATTTTTATAAAACGTATTAAACGGATGCGCTACAACCGCAAGACCACCGGCTTCATGAATCTTTTTTACCGATTCTAAAAAATCAGGCATAGGTACATACACAAATAAATCCGATCCATATTGGCATTTATCCCAAAAGAAATTAACTGGTGCAGGATCACTTCTTTTACCACCCGGAATATAATCCTTAAAATCAGGAATATCTTGATAACGAGGATCATTAAACATATGTGTACACATCACAAACCATGGATTTTTACCATTTGCCTCTTTTAAAACAGCCTCTACATCAATTTCAACCCCATATTTTGCACGTAATTTATCACAACGAGTTGAAAATGCATTTCCAGACTTTACTTGTGTCTTCTCTAATAAATTTTGAAAATACTCATTTTCTATATCAATACCATACCCAAGTAAATGCACATCTGTATATCCAATACTTGTAGAACACTCAATGGCAGGAATCACTTCAATACCAGCCTCTTTGCCAAGTTTGATCATTTCCTTTACACCACTAATACAATCATGATCACTTAACGCAATGGTCTTTAAGCCTTTTTCTTTGGCAATTTCAATCAATTCTTCAGGTGTAAACTGACCATCCCCCGAATAACAAGAATGCATATGTAAATCAAATCTATTCATACTTACCTCTTACAAAACATAGAAAAATAAAATCACAAAAATACCAAGAATAATGCGATACCATCCAAAAACAGTAAAGTCATGATTCTTTACATAATTCAATAATGCCTTTATCGCAAATAAGCTGACCACAAAAGCTACAAATGTTCCTAATAGTAATAAGAACAATTGTCCAAAACTAAAGAGTCCTACCTTTACTAAATATTTGATGACCTTTAAAAGACTTGCACCAAACATTACAGGGATCGCTAAAAAGAAGGAAAATTCACTGGCAACTGTTCTTGAACAACCACAATATAAACCACCCAAAATTGTAGCTCCAGATCTTGATGTACCTGGAATCAATGCCAAACATTGAAAACAGCCAATCTTTAAAGCCGATTTATAATCTAAGCGCTCAATGGTTTGAATCTTTTCTTTCTTTGGATGTTTCTCTACGAAAATAAAGATAATTCCATATACAATCAAAGTCATCGCAATCACAATATTCTTCGATAAATATTCCTCAATAATAGTATCCAACAATAAACCAATGATGGCAGCAGGAATCACCCCTACAATTACCTTTGACCATAATTGAAGCGTTTGTTTCTTTTTCTTTGGCGATTTTCTTGCATCAAACGGATTCAATTTCTGATAGTACAAAACTAAAACCGCTAAAATACTACCAAATTGAATCACAACTTTGAATACCTCAAAGAATTTAGCTGGTTCTAGTGGCCAAATACTTGAAAATAAAATCAAATGTCCCGTTGAAGAAATAGGTAACCACTCCGTAATTCCTTGAATGATACCTAAAAAAATCGTTTTAATAAGATCTATCATTCTTCATTCCTTTTTGATGCATAATCATGAACCATCTCTTTAAAGATTTCTCCACGAATCTCATAATTCTTAAATTGATCAAAACTTGAACATGCAGGACACAACAAGACAATATCACCAGGTTTGGCGAACAATACAGCCTTTTCAAACGCATCCTTCATTGTTTCTACACTTACTTGATTTGAGAAGATATCTTTAAATTTATCTTTTGTTTGTCCAAAAGAAATACATTTCTTGACAACCGCATCATATTGTTTCAAATCATCAAAAGAAATATGTTTATCCTTACCACCACATAGTAAGATCACATTCTTTTCAAAAGCCGATAATCCAGCACAAGCCGCATGCGTATTTGTAGCCTTTGAATCATTATAGAAACGCACATTATCAATGGTATCCACATATTCAATACGATGTTCTACACCACTAAATTCACGAATCACTTCTTGAATATTAAATAGTGAAACTCCCATTAAATAAGCCATACAACTTGCCATCATCGCATTTCCACAATTGAATTCACCAACAATTTTTAAATCCGATAATTTAAACAATTGAATATCTTTATAGTAGGCATACTGATCATCTTTATATAAATCCACATCTTTTCTTTTCAAAGAAAAATCGATCACATTACAAGGAATGTTTTGTGCATACTTCACAACATTTTCATCATCCACATTACGAATAAAATAATCATCCGCATTAGTGTTTTCATAAATACGCATCTTACTTTCATAATAAGCTTCTAGACTATCCATATAATCCAAGTGATCCGGTGCTAGATTAGTGACAGTCGATACATGAGGTCTAAATGTTTCAATCCCTAACAATTGAAAGTTACTCAATTCTAAGGCTACATTATAATCTGTATCCGTATATTCTAAAGCCAATTCACATAGAGGCGTACCAATATTTCCGGCAACCAAACTTTTCTTTTGACGATTCAACATCTCATATAATAAAGTTGTTACCGTTGTCTTTCCATCCGTACCTGTAACAGCTGCATATTCAAAGTTTTTCGCATAACGATATGCCACTTCAATTTCTGTATAGATTTTTGCGTTTTGTTCCACAAAATAATGTACAAAAGGCACACGATAAGGAATTCCAGGATTCTTCACAATAAACGCATAATTTCTTTCTTTTAAAGAATCAGGATGTCCTTCATCAAACACTTCAATACCTAATGATTCTAATCCAGCCTTTTCATTGACTTTATTCGAATCCGTTAAAATAACATGATATCCATTCTTTAATAATAGTTTACTTACCGCAATACCACTGCGAGCCGCACCAATAACTAATACAGTTTCCATTCTACATTACCCCCAAAACAAGCCCAAGAATAGCTAAGATCACACCTACTAGTCTAAAGCGAGTTACAACCTTCTCTTCAGACCAGCCACACATTTCAAAATGGTGATGTAAAGGCGCCATCTTAAAGATTCTCTTATGTGTTTTTTTATAATACGTAACCTGTATAATTACACTTAAAACCTCTGCCACAAACACAAATCCAATCACAACCAAAAGGATTTCTTGTTTTAAAACCATTGCGATTGCCGCTATAAAGCCACCTAGAGCCAAAGATCCAGTATCACCCATAAAGATCTTGGCTGGATGCTTATTGAATTTTAAATAGCCAAGTAAGGCAAAGATGACCATACAAATCAAACATGCCACATTATTTAGACCTTGGATGAATGCGAAAATCGCAAAAGGCACTA
Source organism: uncultured Holdemanella sp. (assembly GCF_934754935.1). Taxonomy (GTDB): domain Bacteria; phylum Bacillota_I; class Bacilli_A; order Erysipelotrichales; family Erysipelotrichaceae; genus Holdemanella. Next base: position 4,622 of record NZ_CAKVJB010000006.1, read on the forward strand.
ATGCGATCACCATTTGACCTGCACACAATCCATCTAAGCCATCCGTTAAATTTACGGCATTGGTTTCCGCTGTAAACATCAAGAAGACTAAAATAAAGTAGAACCATGATAAATTGATTGTGACATCAAAAATAGGAATCCAAATATCTGTAGTCGAATTTGTACGATATAAGAAGAAAAACACAACCGCCAAAATAGATTGAAGTAAAAACTTATGTGCTGGCTTTAATCCCTCATTATTCTTTTGTACTACAATAATATAATCATCAATAAATCCAACAACACCATATCCTACAAAGGCCAATAAAATAATGATTGTATTCATATCCAATTTAAATGGTGTAAAGAAAGAACCAATAATATAAACAAGTGTAGGTACAATAATAAAGGCTAATCCACCCATCGTTGGCGTACCATTTTTCTTTTTATGACTTGCCAAACCCTCTTCTCTTTCAGTCTGTCCAAATTTAATTTTATGTAAATAATCAATCAATCCAGGCATGATTACTAACATAATAACCAATGTGACTAAACACATTCCAATAATCCATATATAATTCGAATTCAACATTCTATCTACTCCTCTTTTCAAAACACTATCATTATAACATTCTATTGAATTCGGAACAAATTTTAATTCAGGACTTGAAATACAGGCTTGTTAATGGTATTATAGTTAAGCGATTGCGTAAATGAAAGAAAAAGGAGGACATTAAGATGTCAAGAGTATGTGCAGTATCTGGAAAAGGTCCTTTATCTGGAAATAAACGTTCTCACTCAATGCGTGCTTCTCGCCGTAAATGGAACGTGAATCTTCAAAAAGTTCGTGTTGTAGTTGACGGAAAACCTCAAACTATCCGTGTTTCAGCTAGAACATTAAAAACATTGAAGAAACAAAACGCTATTTAATTTTAGATAATTAGGATCCTTAAAAAAATTATGCATAAGATAAAAAAGAAGAGTTAACTCTTCTTTTTTTCTTTTACACTATTAAATTTTTCATCCACACATTTGGCAACCTTCAAGTCTTGTTTGAATTGAAAATTATGTTGAACCACTGGATTTTTCGATATATATACATATACCTTATTTCCATTTAATAATTTAATTTCAACACCCACATATACTTTTTTCATTTCAACAAATATACTAGAATTCATAGTACTTACTAACACCTTATGAGAAAACATAGGTGATTTATCTTTATATTTTGCATCTTCATATACAATTTGACTTGAAACAACATCATTAAATCGATAGTTTCCTAAACTTCCCGAAAGTATTGTGAACACTTTATTTTTCTCATCAAAAATTATACTATCCATGAAATTTATCACCCCTACAATCCTATTATACCATCCACAATAGGCTAAAAGTGCAGATTTCTCTGCACTTTCAGCTTGGCTCTATTTACTATTGGAGGATATTATTAGATTTCAAACCATTGAATTTCGCATTCTGCTAATTCAACTTCAAAACTTGAACCATCACCCTTATAAATTGTTGTAGTTTGAGGTTCATACGTATTATTTACAACACAGAAACTATTTGTAGAAGGATATACATTGACATCTACATTATAGTTATCTGAATACCAACGCTTCATTTCATTTTCTTTATGTGCTGCAAAGAAGATTGCACGATACAATAATCTTACATTTTCAAAGCTAAATGGAAGACCATTCATATAGATACCGCGACCCTTTCCATATTCATTTACAGCTAAATTCACATGAAGATCTTTTTCTGCCAAAATTTCAGTACCAGGAAGTGCATAAACATCATTAATGCATTCTCCCCAATCTTCATGCTCTAATTGTTCTGTAATGAAATGATTTGGATGTACTTCCCAATTATATTTATCCGTATGCATTGTGAAACCTAATTCTTTATCTACACCTAAAACATCATATAATGTGAAGTATTTACCGTTGCGGTTGATTGCGGTTGGCTCACCTACACCAATAAATCCACCACCCTGGTCTACATAACGACGAAGTGCCGTAATAATCGTTTCATCAAATTCAGCACCACCACTAAAGCTCGTATATGCTGAACCAATATTCATCACAACATCCATATCATCTAAAATCGATGGATCTTTACGAATATCATCAAAACTAATAAAGCGAACATCGAATGGGAATCCACTCAACGCTTCCATTACACCTGTGTACGAATAGATTTGTTTATACCAAATCGCATGATGAACTAAATGAGTACCCCAACGACGTAGTTCACCCCAACTATTGATCACACCTACTTTTAATAAATTGTGTGGAACCTGTTGATTTACATGTGAATATAAAGTACGGAATTCATCACAAACCTTTTCAATGTAATCAATAAATTCTGGGAAATCCAATGCCAATTTTAGATATCCACCATAACCAATTCGATCGACCGGACTACGCAAGATGGCTCTTCTTGCTGTGACCCAATTGACTTTTGCTTCTTTTAAAGGATCTCCATTTTCATGGAAAACATCTGGGAAGAAATATGGTAAAAATCTTCCTTCTGTATATTTAACACCCTTGATATCTGAAATCAAACGAAGTGTTGTTCCTGAACCAACAGATCCTACAACCGCATCCAAACCAATCGATTCAAAATATTTTCCAAATGGCTCCGTACCAATCCAGTGATCGCCTAAAAACATCATCGCTTCTTTACCATATTCATGACAAATATCGACAAATTTCTTTGCGAGTTTACTAACTTCACGTTGTTGGAAATCCATAAAATCACGATATTCTTTCGTAGGTACGCAGAAAGTCGAATTGTTAAATCCCTTATTAATAATATATTCCGCTCTAAATGGATAACCCACTTCTTTTTCAAATTGTTCCAAGATATATGGAGAAACAGATGCACTATATCCAAACCAATCGACAAATTTTTCACGTGCAAACTCATCAAATTGTAAAGTGAACTGGTGGAAGAATGTTGTAAAACGAACAACATCTACATCATCTCTTTCTTCACAGAATTTTCTAAATTTATCTAAAACATACTTTTGTGTTTTAGGCTGTCTAACATCATACGTCATCTGATGCTCTTCATCTTTCCAATCGTTTGTTAGGGCATTATACATATGTACAGGATCCCAAATAACGAAAGCTAAAAAGCTTACTGTATACGCATGATATGGAATTGTATCATGAATGATGACTTCCTTTGTTTTTTCATCATAATCCCAATTTGTGATGACTTCATCTGTAGTACGATCAATCACTTCCCACCATCTATGATTGTCTTTTGTGTTTGGCTTTAATTGATCTGAATAGAAATGCTGCATGATTTGAATCTTTAATTCTGTATCACGAGCCGTCACAAAATCACTCATCAAATACATTTGTTGAATTTCATCCGGATTTGCCTTAGCCCACGCATTATCTTTTCTTGTTGTATAATAAGTCGCATATTGTTTGATGTCCATTTTACGCAATTCTTCCGGCATATCCGTTCCATCACAGTCACGAATCGCATCGGCTTTCCATCGATGAATGATTTCAATTGTCGCATCAATCACATCAACATCTGTTGGTACAGTTACTCTGCCTGTTTCAATCATTTTTATTTTCTCCTAAACTAATCAATTCTATTTTCTGTTTCTAAATCAAAGAAATGTACTTTTGATAAATCCATAGTCAACTTAATTGTTGTATGTGCTTCTGGCTCTAAACGAGAATTGACTTTCGCACACATTTTTTGCCCATTTAAAGAACCATGCAAAATATATTCATGACCTAATAATTCAGCTACTTCGATTTCAAAATCAAATAATGCACTTGGATATGTATCCGCAACAATACCTTCTCCATGTAAATCTTCTGGACGAATACCCATGATGATTTCCTTACCTTGATAGCTAGAAAGTTTTTCTCGATACATCAAAGGAATATCGATCTTCATATCATTCACAATAAAGAATCCATCTTGATATGTACCTTTAATAAAGTTTGTAGCTGGAGCACCTAAAAATCCTGCCACAAATAGATTTGCGGGATTATTATAAATTTCTTTAGGTGTTCCAATCTGTTGAATATATCCACCCTTCATCACAACAATACGATCGGCCATCGTCATAGCTTCTGTTTGATCGTGTGTTACATAAATTGTCGTTGCTCCAATTCTTTCATGAAGTTGAATGATTTCAGAACGCATTTGAACACGTAATTTTGCATCCAAGTTTGATAATGGCTCATCCATCAAGAATACTTTCGCATTACGCACAATGGCACGTCCCAAGGCAACACGTTGTCTTTGTCCACCAGATAAAGCTTTTGGTTTACGATCCAAATAAGGCTCGATTTCCAAAATACGCGCTGCTTCATGTACACGCTTATCAATTTCTTCCTTACTATATTTACGAAGTTTTAAACCAAAAGCCATATTCTCATATACACTCATATGTGGATATAAGGCATAAGATTGGAATACCATCGCAATATCACGATCCTTTGGTTCTACATCATTCATTCTTTTTCCATCAATATAGAAATCGCCGGCACTAATCTCTTCTAGACCCGCAATCATACGAAGTGTTGTAGACTTACCACAACCACTAGGTCCTACAAATACAATAAACTCTTTATCTTTTACATCTAAATTAAAGTCAAATACAGCTTGAACATTGTTGTCATATATTTTATCAACATGCTGCAAAGATAATTCTGCCATACTTCATCCTCCTATTTATGTTTCTTGTTGTATAAAAACAACAATGTAAGTAAACCCGTCAATCCAACAATTTCAATCATTAAATTGCGAACACTCACTGTCTTTTGTGCCCAAATGATTAACCCTAAAAACACAAAGAATAAAATAATCATAATTATATTCATTACTTTATTATCATCTCTCATACTAGACACCTCTTACTCTTTCATTCCACCAATGCTCATACCTTGTGTAATCTTCTTTTGAACACAAATATAAAGAATCAGTGTTGGAATCATAACAATTACCAAGCCAGCATACATAACACCAAAATTCGCTTGTGATTTTGCATCAGCCATCAAGTATTTAACGCCCACCGCCAATGTCGCATTTTCTTTATCCATAAATGTAAATGCGATAATATATTCATTCCAGAATGCTAAAAACTGAAATAAAATGACTGTAATAATACTTGGTCTTGCCATGGGAATCATGATCTTTGTCATCGTTTTGAAATAGCCACAACCATCAATGCGAGCTGCTTCTTCATAAGCCTTTGGTAAAGTCTTAAAATAACCCGTCAACAAATAGATTGTGAACGGCAAAGCGGTTGCCGCATATACGACAGATAACCAGAATTTACTATTTAAGAAAAAATCAAATCCAAGTTTAATATCCGCATTAAATAACATCAAGAAAATGGGTAATACAATATAGTTTACATTTACGAATAGTCCAGCCATGAAAAGTCCATTAAAAAATTTCTTTCCAACAAAATCAAATCGTGCCAAAACATACGATGCAGGAAGAGCAACCACCAATAGAATCACTAACGATAGTGCAGTAACGATGATTGTATTTAATAAATAATCACCCATTCTTGCCTTCACAAAGGCATCCGCAAAGTTTGACCATAATATTTGTTTTGGTAAATCAAATGGATTTCCACTAACAAGTTCCAATTGTGATTTTAATGATGCTAAAAACACCCAAACAATAGGTACAATAATAGAAATTGCCAACGTGATTAGTGCAACATAGACAAAGATTTTATATAAAGGAAAATTACGCTTCTTCATATCTCATCCTCCTAATACTGTAATACATCACGTTCAGTGACTTTATTAATGATAGCCGATAACGCAAATGAGAATACGAAGATACATACTCCAACGGCCATACCAAATCCGTATTTACCGGCAAACGCATTGTTATACATATAGTTCAATGCCACTTCACTTCCTAGATTTCCTTCACTTGTCAATTGTACAAACATAAATGATAAGTTGATTGTAGAAATCACGAAGAAAGTCAAAGTTGTACGAATGTTATCCCAAATCAAAGGCAAAGTAATCATAAAGAATTGTCTTACTTTACTAGCCCCTTCAAGACTAGCTGCCTCATATAAATTTTCGGGAATACTTGTCATACTTGACATATACATAACCATATAGTATCCAATAGCCTGCCAAACCAATGCACCAATGATTGAATAGTTGATAATAGCCGGATTTCCCATCCATTGTCTTTGTAAAGATTCTAGACCGATCATCCCCAAGAATGAATTTAAAATACCATTGGTTGGTTGATAAATAGCTGAGAAAATTCCCGCAATAACAACGATACTTAAAATATTTGGAATATAGAATATAATGCGGAAGAAATTCTTTCCTACAAATTCTTCACGAGTTAATAATGTCGCAAATAAGACCGCCAACACCAAAGTGATGATTGTGATCAATACGACATACAAAATTGTATTTTGCATAGCCTCAATAAAGCGCATGTCGTTAAAAAGAACCTTGAAGTTGAAGAATCCCGCAAAAGTGGCATCACTTACGAAATTGCTCTTTTTAAAGAATGCCGTCTTAAATACATCAATCGTTGGAATGACCATAAAAATGACCACTAAAATAACGGCTGGTGCAAGACACGCAAATACAAATCGATTTTGTGCTTTCTTTTTATTCATGAGTACCTCCCCCTCTTTGAAAAAGCGACGAGCAACAATATGCTCATCGCTTTATGTTTTACTATTCAGTTACGGCTTTATTTTTTGATAATTTAGCCCAAGCATCTGATAATTTAGCTTGATAATCTTTTGCAGTTAATTCACCAGTTGCTAAAGAGTCAATTGAACCAAATACTGTAGCAGCACGGTCGAAATCTGGTAAGTTATCTGTGTTGTAAGGAGCAAATGCACCTAAAGCTGCAGAAGCATTGTCATATACTGAGAAGAATTCTTTTGTATATCCATCTTCCATAGCTGCAATTGTATCCGACATAGTTTTTGTTGGAACAATATTTCCACCTTCAGCCATGATCTTAACACCTTCTTCAGAATAGATAAACTTCAAGAACGCTTTCGCATCATCTACGTTTTTAGCTTGTGCAGGAATCCATACTTGTTCAGTCATAGATCCAACAAAACGTTCACCATCTTTTTCTAATGCAGGTAATGGAAGTAATCCCCAGTGATAATCTTCAGGAGTTGTATCTGCCATTTCATTCACTACCCAGTCACCATTAGGCATGAATAATGCTTTTCCATCAATAACTGCCTGTTGGTTCATTGTGAATCCATCTTTCGCATTCGCATTTGATACTGTATCCGAATATAAATAATCAGGACTTACTAATTTAGTTAAAATATCGATAGTTTGTTTAGCACCATCTGTATTCCAAGCATCCTTGTCATAATTTAATACGTTAGATAATAATTCTTCTCCACCAGTTTCTTTCAACAATGCATTTAATGTATTATCAAAGTAACCATTTGTTGGATATGTAAATAATGAAATACCATCTTGTTTTGCTTGATCACCTAAAGCCCAGAATTCTTCCCAAGTTGTTGGAAGATCATATTTCTTTCCTTCACCAACTAATTCCGTATTATAGAAGAATCCAGCAGGAGTTGTCTTAAGTGGCATCAAATAAGATTTACCATCACCATAATATTGTACGATACTACTATTCGCATAGTTTTCATCCATACCTACTTCTTCAACAACATCTGAAATATCCAATACTTCATGTGTATTTAATTGAGTTTCTGTATATCCAGAAGGCTGTCCTAAATTGTAGTAAACAACATCTGAATATTCACCCTTCGCATTTTCTTTATTTAATACGTCAGGCAATTCTTTTTCAAAACGCAATTGAACATCTACATCTGGATTTGCTTTTTCGAAAGCTTCAGCCAATTTTGTAAATACTTCTTCACCATTTCCACCAGAGAAAGAATCGAATTTTAATACTCTCTTATCTCCAGAATCTGAATTTTCAGCTGGTTTACTTGAACATCCTGCTAACATTGAAGCAGCCATCGCAAATGATAAGCCAGCAGTTATAACTTTTTTCATACTTTACCTCCCTCATAAATTCGTATGAACCTCTTTTGACAATCCAAGTATAACTTATTTGTAAGCGCTTTATCATAAAAATATAGCTCGATATTTTAGATATATTGCGTTTTGATAAAATTGTGAACAAAATTGATAAACAAACGAAAACATTATATAATCATATAAAAAGAGGTGTTTTTATGAGTACACAACGCTTTCAAATTGACCAAGTCGATTTCAATAAAGCTAGACCAAAGCTTTTATATATAACTGAATCTAAGTTTGATCACGAATGGAATTCCACTCTGCATACACACTTATATACAGAAATATTCTATGTAACTAAAGGTCATGGACTACTAAGTCTAGATAATAAAAACTATCCTGTCAAAGAAGACGATCTAGTTATTGTCAATCCTTTAGTTTCTCATACAGAACGTGGTATTGAAAATGTAAACTTCGAATATATCGTCATGGGAATTGAAGGTGTCACATTCTTTTCCAAGGAAGAAGATGAAGAACAAGGTTGCAGCATTGCCAATTATTATGAATATAAACATGAAGTTTTATTCTATTTAAAAACAATCCTTTTGGAAGTAAAGGCAAAAGATGTAGAATACCAATCTCTTTGTCAAAATTTACTTGAAGTTTTATTGATCAACCTAATGCGAAGGGCCAATATTAACTTGAAGTCTTCACCAATCAACAAAGCCAATAAAGATTGTGTCTTTATTGAAAAATATATTGATGCACACTTTAAAGAAGATCTTACATTAGATACATTAAGTGAATTAACTTTCTTAAATAAATACCATATTGTACATGCCTTCAAACAATATAAAGGAATTTCTCCCATTAACTACATGATTCAAAAACGTTTGGATGAAGCTAAACTTTTGTTGTCTACAACCAACCTACAAATCTCAGAAATCGCATATATTGTTGGTTTCACAAGTCAATCCTATTTTGCCCAAGCCTTCAAAAAAGCCACAAACATGTCTCCCTTACAATATCGTAAAGACAATAGCCATTAATATGAGGTAAAGAATATGAACAAACAAGACAATGATGAATTACTCAATCAAGGCCTAACGCAAAAAGAAATAAACGATTTAACACAAAAAGGCTTCACCAAAGAAGAAATGCTACAAGCTAAAGAATATGACAAAGAAATCAAGAAAGGATCGAATTTCATTTCGTGGCTCGTTGATTTGATTACTTGGTTTATATCTTAAAAGAACAATGATTTTTTATAATCACTGTTCTTTTTCTTTATTCTTCTTTTTATTTACATACATATTTTGATCCGCCAAATCCTTAACACTCACAATATCTCCTGTCAACAATAAAGCAGAACCATAAGCTACCGAAGGTAAATATTTATATTTTCTTTGTTTGGATTTCATCAACTGATCAAACTGTATAGAACAAGATTCTTCATTCCGACAATTCTTTAGTAATACACAAAACTCGTCGCCACCAATTCTGTAACAAAATCCATATTTAGCATAGGCCTTTTTGATACAATCTGCAATGATGCTTAAACATTGATCTCCTTTGACATGTCCATATATATCATTGACATGCTTAAAATCATTCACATCAAACACGATCAACATCCCATTTGTATAATTCATTTCATGACTACGATTCAAGAAACTATTCTGATTCAATAATCCGGTTAAACTATCGAGTTGATTCCACATTTCATTACAATATATAAAATAAAGTACAGAAAGTAATGTGACACAAAGCCAACTCACATGCAGATTAGGAACCATGATTTGAATAATCGTTTCAACAATCAAGAAAATCATCAACGGATAAATCAAAGCCTTACTTCGATTTTGAAATTGCTTAGAAACTAAGATCGTAGATAAAGATAAATACAATATACCTACAAAATACGCAAAAATATAAATAAAGAAACAAGGTCCACGAGAATATATATTTTCTTTACTAACTGAAAATACAAGCCCCGAAGGAATTGATATCGCAAGAAATAAAAGATAGATGATTTCGCATAAAATCGCAAGCTTTAATTCCCACCTTAACTTTGTCTTTCGATCCAATACATACACTAGACAGATACAAACGGATGGTGTAAGTCCAAACCCAAGATAATTCGATATAATATTTAACCAACGATATTTTATTGGTAAACCGTCCACTTTTAAAGTAATAACTTCTAATATAGAAATAAGCGCAATTAATATAAACGCAAAGAAAAAACCACGCTTTTGTTTCTCATTTAAAGATTCACTCAAGCGCGTCAAAACACACATGAAACAAAGCACAAAAAGATCAATTGTCGTTAAAACATAAAAATACCCATTCATACTATTGTTCCACCGTTTCTTTTGTATATATACATCGAGATACAATTGGACTGTTCTTCTTTAAATATTCTTTTTGAAGCCAATCCAAATACGTTCCTGGACTAATGATGCCGCGCACACTCAATACATCCGCACCCAATGTTCCTAAAACTAAATCCGTAAAAGAAGCACAATTATCGCCTAAAGCCCAATAAATATGGAATTTACCCCTCTTTACCTTATATAATTTAGCACCCGTACGATAATGTAAGCGACTTGGATAATCCATTTCATACTCACTAAAACGATCATAGCCATCTTCTTTTTCTATTTTCGTATACCATCTGTATCCGTTTAAACGAATCTTTTCAATTTCCTTTTCAATCATTTCATTTTGTTGAGGCGTTGTATAAATACCATATTCAAAAATCGAATTATTCTCAGCCGAAATCATATTCGGAATATATTTCTTTAATGGAACCGTAAAAAAGATGCCATCTCCAATTGTTTGATTCAAACGAAAGGAGTCACTATCATAATTTCCATAACTATATACAATATTGTCAAACGCAAAACAAATGTGCCCTACCTTTTGAAACCCTTTAGGACCCAAATGCACAATCACTTTTAGACGAACAGGATCATCCATTTTATACGTATTTAAATCCTCTGGTTTGCCTTCTTCTAAATAATGGTTAATACTCGCTAATGCAGCATCTGGCACAAAAGCACACATAAAAGCAGGAAGCGTAATTCTCACTTTACGTTTCCACTTATATTTCGTCAAAGGATTAATCCCCTCATACCCATCCCCTAAATAGCGTAAGCCTAGAATCATAAAATAGATTCCAAATGCCTGCATTAAAAGGTCAGTATGAAAATTTGGATTCAATAGAAGATAGAATCCAAATAAAATATAAATAATAGTAAACACAAAGTTAAAGAACTTCCCTTTAAAATGATTGATTTTATCAATCACAAGTTGGATAAAACAAGCCGAACCACAAAGAATACAATACCCACCAAAATTCACGCGCAAGATCCATTGTGGAATATACCGAAAGTTCATTAAGAAAAACATAAACGCAATCGATAAGATGGAAAAGAAAAAGTCTTTGTTTTTTTTATTTTTAACAAAACGAATAAATAGAGTGACTCCATTCACAAATAGAAACAGAATGGTAACGACTAAGATCCATGTGAAAACTCGATTTGGAATACATATCATGATAGCTCCTGCCACCATTAAAATCGTTCCAATCACAAAGTTCATAGCTACATCATAAAACATAGTCTACCTCCAATTGGATTGTACACAAAGAAAACGCCCTTCTTCGACACGAACAATGCCTTTATCATTGACCAAAGAATTACTTGTTGTATAGATTTCCTCAATATGAATACGTCTAGATTGTAACGGATATAAAAATCCAGATAAAGATAATACCCCTTCTATAATTGGATAAAATGATATATGTCGATACACATTATCAATTTCATATTCCCCTACATTCATAACGGATATCTTTTGATGTTCATCAATCAAAACTAAATTATTAAAACGATACATTGCCAAACGAATATTGGCAATTGTATGATCGATTCTTCCTTGTATTCCACCATATAAATAGATCGTATCATAATCTTTGCACAACCGAATCGCAAGTTCTGAATCCGTTTCATCTTTCATAATCGGATGTCTTTCTATTGGACACGTTATTCGTTTTAAATCTTCCTCATTCAAAGAATCAAAGTCTCCCACTGCCATTTTGATAGGAAGATTCTGATCTATAATCTTTAAGGCCCCAGCATCAACGCCAATATAATCACAATCATCAATTTTAGGTACAACATCAACGAGTGGTGTAATTAAAACAGCACAAGTCATATTTATGCAAGCATACCTTCAATAGTTTTGGCAATATCATTTTTAAATACGTAGCTACCCGCAACCAATGTATCACAACCTGCATCCAATGCTGATTTATATGTATCTTGATTGATACCACCATCAATTTCAATACGATATGAAAGATTCAATTCTTCTCGTTTTTCTTTTAACCACTCTACCTTTTTAAGCATATCAGCCATGAATTTTTGACCACCAAAACCAGGCTCTACACTCATAACTAAAACTAGATCACAAGATTTTAATACACTTTCAAAAGGTTCAATTGCTGTATTTGGCTTAACCACAATACCGCCTTTTGCCCCTAAAGAATGAATTGTATCCAATAACCCTTGAATACGATTTAAATCATTATCTAAAGCTTCTGTATGGAATGTGACTAAATCAGCACCATTTTGAATGAAAATGGGCGCATATTTTTCTGGATCTTGAACCATTAAATGCACATCCATAAATAATGGACAAGCTTTTTTAAAACCTTTTAAAATATCAGGTCCAAAAGTTAAGTTTGGTACAAAATGACCATCCATCACATCAAAGTGTAACCATTTTGCCTTAGATGCCTTTAACTCTTCAAGTTGCGCACTCACATTGGAATAATCCAAAGATAAAATTGAAGGTGCAATTACAATTTCATTCATAGTTTCTTACCTCTTTCTTCCATAATATTCTTATAATCCTCATAGATCGACGCATTGATTTCACCCTTATTTACAGCTTCTTTAATACTACAATCCGGCTCATTTAAATGTTTGCAGTCTTTAAATCGACACGTATGAATATAAGGTTTAAAATCAAGAATACATTCATCTAAATGGGATGTATCTAATCTTGTAAAATCCAAGCTTGAAAAACCTGGCGTATCCGCCACCAATCCATCACACACAGGATGTAGTTGGCAATAGCGTGTTGTATGCTTACCACGACCTAAAGCTTTTGAGATTGCTTGTGTCTGCAATTCGAAATCTGGATTTAAACGATTCAATAAACTACTCTTACCAGCTCCAGATTGACCACATAAAACGGATACCTTACCATTTAAGATTTCCTGCAATTCTTTATCATCACTACCTGGATTTGAAAATACCACATCATATCCAGCTTTTTTATATTTATCTAAATCCGACAAAATTTCTTCAGAATCCTCTAATAAATCCAGTTTTGTGACACAAATCACTGGTTTTACGCCTGCTAAACCTACCAAGAAAATCAAACGATTTAAAAGATGACACGAATAATCAGGATCTTTTAAACTTGTGACAATCAATGCCTGATCGACATTGGCAATGGCCGGTCTTAAAAGACGATTTGTTCGTGGCAACACTTTATGAATGCGATACGAATCTTCAATCTTTTCATATTCTACAAAATCTCCTACAACAGGCGTTTGTTGCTGGCGCATCTTACCTCTTGGTTTGGCAATAATTTCTTCTTTTTCATTTTGAATCGTATATTGATTCGAAATAATTTTTATAATTCTTCCCTGCTGCATATTAATCATAATACAGTGTTACAACACTGTTTGTTCCTTCCTGTACATATTCAGTCCCTACATCTGGTGAGACACTAATGACTTTATTACTTCCTGAACCATCTGAAATTTTACTTAAAACAGCCGCAATACCAAGATCATTCAATTCGTCTTTGGCATCCAATACATCTTTTCCAATCAAATCCGATGGAATCACAATAGAAGGATATGTACTTACGACTAAAGTTATCGTTTTTTTACTATCTGGATCAATTCGAGTTCCTGGCGTTAAACCCTTTTGTTTCAAAACAATACCTGGATCTAAATCTTTTTTACCCATGTACTGCACAACAATATTTACATTTGGACAATTCTTTTCCAATTCATATTCAGCATCCGCATACGTTCCATCGGTAAAATCTGGTACTAAATATGTCGCACCTTTAGATACAGTTAAAACAATTTTTGTATCATTTAAAATAACATCACCCTTTTTATGTGAAGACTTAATGATCTTGCCCTTTTCATATTTATCATTCGCCCTATACACATATGTGACTTTGGAAGTATTAAAATGCGCATCCTGCAATGTATCAATCGCATCTTCTTGCGTTTGTCCAATCACATCTGGCATGGTTTGATAGCCTAAAAATCCGCTAATTCGAATAATTCCTGTAATACTTGCGACAAGCACTAAGACAACGATTCCAATAATGACAGCTGCTGAAATCATCAATGCAGGAATCCAATTTCTTGGTTTCTTTTCGACTTTTGTTGGCTCTTCATCCTCAAAATCAAGATGACCATTATCAAATTTCAACAATTCACTTGTTTGATCTTGATCCACTTTAATACGTTTCATATTCCGATATTCATCATCCATGCAATGAATCAAATCATAAAGCATTTCTTTACAAGAAACATAACGATCAGATAGATTTTTAGCCGTCGCCTTTAAAATAATATTCTCTACCGATTGCGGAATGTTCGGATTAAAATCACGAACATATGGCATTGGCTTACGCAAGTGCTTGATTGCGATTTCGGTTGGTGTTTTTCCTGTAAAAGGAACTTTGCCTGTTAATAATTCATAGAATACAATACCCAAAGAATATATATCGACTTGTTCATTGGGTTCTTTTCCCTGTGTTGTTTCAGGAGCTAAGTAGTGTGCTGAACCCATAACTGTATTATTAAAAGTTAATTGTACGGATCCATTGGCTACCGCAATCCCAAAATCCGTAATTTTTATCGTTCCATCATCCTTAACTAAAACGTTTTGCGGTTTAATGTCACGATGAATAATTTTATGTTCATGCGCATGATTTATCGCACTCACTAATTGTTTCATAATGCCTATGGCCTCATCAACATCTAAGGCACCGCGCTGCGCAATCAATTCTTTTAATGTTCTTCCGCGAATAAATTCCATAACGATATAGTGCATACCTTCGTATTCACCCACATCATATATATCCACTACATTAGGATGGGATAACCGACTTGCAGCACTTGCCTCACGTTGAAAGCGAACAAGTGCCATCGCATCTTGACTTAATTTATCACGTAGAACTTTGATTGCGACAATACGATTTAAAATGGTATCTTTTGCCTTATAGACATCCGCCATACCACCTTGTCCAATCAAAGACAAGATTTCATAACGATTCGCTATCTGTTCCATCATCATATTATTGTTCTCCATCATTCTCCATTAAAATAACTGAACAATTGTCGTATCCACCTGATTGGTTGGCTCTTGCGATCAATGTATCCACTTTTTCCTGCAAAGAAAGACTTGGATCATGTACAATATCGGAAATCACTTTCTTTTCAACATATCCATGAAGCCCGTCACTTGAGATCAATAAATAGTTATATGTATTTTCAATCTTATTGATATCGATACGGAATACATGCCATACACCAAGTGCATTCGTTAAAGTATTTTTTTTAGGATGCGTTTTGGCCTCTTCACTTGTGATCTTGCCTTCCTTTAAAAGTTGAGCAATTACACTGTGATCTTCACTCATTTGAATCAATTCTCCATTATAATCGGCATAAATTCTTGAATCTCCCACATTGAAAATAAAGGTTCCAATTTTAGCTACAATTACACCAACAGCCGTTGTTCCCATACCTCTTTCGTTCGGATTTTTTAAACTTTTAGCATAAATAAAATCATTCGCCTGATTTAAATTTTCACGAATCCAATTATCAACCTGTCGATCTTTATTAAACTTAGGAGCCTTCATAAAAGCTTCATACATCGTCATGACCGCTGTATGACTGGCCACTTCTCCTGCCTTTGCCCCACCAATACCATCACAGACGATGGCCATCCATTCATCATTGTCATTATGAGCAATACAATAATCATCTTCATTTAATTTTCTTACAAGACCTACATTCGTATTCGCAAAAACTTTCATCGACTTAGATTCCTTCCTTTTTAATTTCCTTAATTCTTAACTGACCACAAGCTGCATCAATATCATTACCATGTTCTTTTCGAATTGTGCAACGCACATGATTTTTCATCAATAAATCATAGAAGACCATTGCCTCATCATGCGTAACGGATTTAAAGCCTTTTTCATCCACCGCATTATATGGAATCAAATTCACATAGGCATTCATTCCATGCAAAAGCTTCGATAATTGTTTGGCATGTTCAGGACGATCATTAACACCCTTTAATAAAATATATTCAAATGTCAAACGACGATTATTTTCCTTACCATAATATTGAATGGCTTCCATTAATTCCTTCAATGGATATGCATGGTTGACTGGCATCAATTGATCACGCAATTCATCATTTGGTGCATGTAAACTAATGGCCAAATTGTATTGTGTGTGTTCATTCGCAAAATCATAGATTCTAGGTACAATTCCACAAGTCGAAATTGTGATATGTCTTGAACCAATACCTAAACCACGATCATGATTCACCGTTGCTAAAAAATTCATAACATTGTCATAGTTATCAAATGGCTCTCCTGTTCCCATGACAACAATGTGTGATAGGCGTAGGTTATCTTTATCCAATTCCTTTTGAACATACATAACTTGGGCTACCATTTCCCCACTTGTTAGATCTCTTTTTTTCTTTGTTAAACCACTTGCACAAAATGCACACCCCATATTACATCCAACTTGACTTGAAACACATACACTTCTTCCATAGTCAAAGACCATCATAACACTTTCTAATAGGGCTCCATCACTTGTTTTAAATAAGAATTTTGTCGTTCCATCATGTGAAACTTGTTTTTTTATTAATTCTAAAGGATTCACAATAAAATCTTTCTTCAAGATTTCTCTTGTTTCCTTTGATACATTCGTCATTTCATCAATATCAAATACGCGGTTACGATATAACCATTGAAAAATTTGATGTCCACGATAAGATTTCCATCCATGATCCAATGCATATTCGCACATTTGATCGTAATTTAAATTGTATAAACTTTCCAAAATAGCACCTCAATTTCTGCCTTTCATTATATCATTTACGCACTAGTTTTGCCATATAGAAGCCATCTTGTGTCGCATCGCTAAAGATTGTTTTTTCTTCGACTAAACTAAACTCTTCATGTGCCTTCAAAAACTTCTCAATCTGTTTTTCATTCTCTTTTTTATTCATTGTACAAGTTGAATAAACTAAAGTTCCACCAACCTTAACATATTGACATACATTTGAAAGTATAGAATATTGTAAAGGAATCAATGTATCCATATCTTCTGGGACCATATGTAATTTAATGTCTGGTTTTCTAGATAGTACACCATAGCCAGAACAAGGTACATCACATAAAATGCGATCATATAAAGCAGAACTTTTCAATGTTGTCGCATCCTGTACACCTGCATGTATAATATCGATTCCTAATCGTTTGGCATCCTTTTCAATCAAGTCTTTACGATGGGCATGCAAATCATACGCATCAATATGCCCTTGATTATGCATCCTTTCTGCCATGGCCATACTTTTTGTTCCTGGAGCTGCACAACAATCTAGAATCGTTTCATTTTCTTGCGGATCTACAAACTTTGCAATTTCAAAACTACCCTCATCTTGTGCACTCATATAGCCTTTTTGATAGTATGTATGATGAAAATAGTCATTTCCTTTATAGATATACAATGGGTCTTGAATACAATCAAATGTATCCCTATCAAAATCCGATTCATTTGTGTTTAATACATTTCGACGAACATACATCGGTAAAATGTTCACACTAGCACTGGCCATCACTAAAGCTTTTTCTTGTCCATATTGAGAAATCCACATCTTATATAGCCAATCGGGTAAAGAATATTTCAAAGCCACATTATCGGTTTCAATGGGTTTTACCTTATGTAGCACCGCATTTGTAAGTCCAGCATATTTCACATTGATTTTTTTGGCAATATTGACCGCATCATTGACAATCGCATAGCTTGGCACTTTATCCAAAAACAACAATTGATATGTACTCATTGTAAGTAATACATCCATTTTTGGATGTAATGTATTCTTCACATACTTTGACCAACACGCTTTACAATATCGATAGTTTTGAATCGTACCATAAAAGATTCTTGTGGCCAAAGCACGATCTTTTTCATCCACTTCGTGCAAGTGATTTCTCAAATATAAATTGGAATATACTTCTTTATTTACCACTTCATCTAAAGCTTTCCATATCCACTTTCTCATGCTATTCCTCCATCATAATTGGATGCATATTCACATCCACAATCTGTTTTGTTTCATCTAAATAATCTCGAACAAGCTTATGCAGCAACTTATCGTCCTTTGATTTTAAAATCAAGCGAACACGATGTTTCTTTTGTTGCATACGAATTTCAATTGGGCCTAAAACTCGTAGTGAAGAAAAATACTCTTTCGCGCCATTTGCCATCTTATAAGCTTCCTTTAAATCAAAATGCGTAAACACCAAGGTACATAAATATACATATGGTGGATACATACCTAAATGGCGATAGCGCATTTCTTGATTAAAAAACATCTTATAATCATGCATCTTAACACATTGCATCACAAAATGATTGGGATCAAAAGTTTGAATCATGACTTCACCTTTTAACTTTCCTCGACCACTTCTTCCACTTGCCTGTTCTAACATTTCATAAGCCGTTTCACTCGCTCTATAATCATTTCTACAAAGCGTGGCATCCGCATTTAAAATACCTACTAGAGTTACTCTTTCAAAATCAAGTCCTTTTGCGACCATTTGTGTACCAATCAATAAATCGCCTGACTCCTCAAATTCTTTTAACAACTTTTCATGCGCATTCTTTTTTCGCGTGCTATCCGCATCCATACGAACGACATGATGATCCTTAAAAATTTCAACGATCTGTTCTTCTAATCGCTCTGTACCCATACCGGCCTTAAAGTAATTCTTCGAATGACAACTTGGACATTCTTCTATAAATGGAAATTGCCTTCCACAACAGTGACAAACTAAGGCATTTTGATTTTTATGATACGTTAAGGCTACGCCACAATCTGGACATATACGAACGTGTCCACAATCGCTGCAGCGAACAACAGGAAGATACCCTCTTCGATTTAAAAGTAAAATAACCTGTTCTTTTCTAGAAAGACGTTCATGAATAGCTTGAAGTAATGTTTCAGATAGGCCATTTGTGACTCTTTCTTTTTTCATATCCACCAAACAAATTTCAGGCATTTCATGAATGCGATTTTTAAGTTCGATCAATTCATATATATTTTTATAGGCTCTTGCGTATGATTCTAAAGAAGGTGTGGCACTTGCCAAAACAACTTTACACTTATGATAAGCCGCACGAAATAACACAATATCTCGTGTGTGATAGCGTGGTGTATTGTCTTGTTTATAGCTTGAATCATGTTCTTCATCCATTAAAATCAATCCTAATGAAGTAAATGGCATAAAACAAGCACTGCGCGTACCTACCACAATATCGACTTTATGATCTTTCACTAAATTATATTGTTCCAACTTTTCTTGTGCATTTAATCCAGAATGATAGATCGCAATCTTTTGTTTAAAACGAGCCTGCACTCTTTGTATCATCATGGGTGTCAAACCAATTTCAGGAACAAGAAATAGCACTTGTTTTCCAGATGCTAAAACATCTTCGGCAAGCCTTAAAAAGACTTCGGTTTTACCAGAACCCGTCACACCATGTAGTAAAGAGACAGTCTTATCGGTATTTTGAATGGTTTTAATGGCACATTCTTGTTCAGAAGTTAATGAATGAATCACATCCGCAATTTCACGAACAGAAGTATTTGAATCTTTAATTCGTTTTTCAATTGTAATATAGCCTTTATCCAATAATACTTTTGCGATCGATGGACTCACTTTTCTAAGTTCACTCATCTTACATGGATAGCTAAAACTAGATAAAACTTCTTTTTGTCGGGAAGTTAAAGGTAAATCCGAATCATTCAATATCGCATAGTCTTCATAGATAATTTTTGAATGATTACTAGATGGACGAAGTGCTGGTGGTAACATCGTTTTATAACAAGTTACTTTTGAACTCGCATAAAAATCAGCCATATAATTTGCCAATAACTTGAGTTCATTATTCAATAATGGCTTATCATCTATGACTTCAATAACAGGTTTAATATTTTTAAAATCGCTTTCTACATCGACCTCTTCGACAAATCCTACAAGTGTTCGATTGTTGAATTCAACACGGACACGACATCCAACTTCAACATCTTGATCACAAGAATAAGTAAAAGTATTACGTAGGCGATTATATTCTACATATACATTAATCAGCATGCATCTATTATAGCATTAATCTGGATTTGACATTGATATTTATTTTGGTATATTTGAACATAAGGAGATAGGTATGCATATTTTTCTTGGAATTTAAACATTATTTCAGGAATTATCATTGGTTTTGTCGTAAAGCCATTCAACAATCAAGTTGTGGATATTTGTGTATCCCTATTATTCTTTGTGAATGGAATCTTAGACATCCAAAAAGCCTTCAAAAACAACTAAAAGCACCCAAACGGTGCTTTTATCATTTACTGAATTATAAGCCATATTTCTTTCTCATTTCTTGAATAGCTACTTTTGCATCCTTAATCTCTCCTATATCAATTTGGTATTTGGAAATCGTAATATCTTGGTACATTTCAAGTTTTTTCAGAGTTGATTCATTCGTTTTGTGGCATAATATGATCTCCTTTTTATGACCTTATCATACCATGAATATTCATTAAATATTGTAAAGCTTGACTTGATACACCATTAAACTTACAGTCAGGTAGCCCTAAGTAATAGCCTTGCCCATAATGCACATGCAAGTTACATACACATTCTAATTCTTCTTGTGTTTCAATGCCTTCCGCGATAAGCTTAAATCCCATTTCATCACAATACTCAACCAATAGTTTCATCATACTTTGTTTAGACTTACTTAAATGAATATTACGTACCAATTCAATATCAGCCTTTAGATAATTGGGTGTTGTATTCACCACACGATTTAATCCTGAATATCCTGCTCCTACATCATCCAAGGCGATTTGGTAGCCTTGATCAATATAGTGATTCATAATGGATTGCAGTAACACATAGTTTTCAATGTCTGTTCTTTCTGTGATTTCAAAGACAATATCTTCATTTAATAATCCAAACTTTTCTAATTTTCGATTCGTAAAGCCGGATATAAAGTTCGAATCCTGAAAAATTTGTCCATCCACATTTAAGAATATCTTTGTACCCAAAGGTTTATGTACAGATGCTTTTAAAGCTTTATCTCGACAAAGCTTTTCTAATTTCCATACGCAATCATATTGTTCTGCCAAATTAAATAATTGTTCTATATTTAATTCTATATTTTTACTTTCAATCCGACTCAACGATTCATACGCAACCACATTACCATTTTTTAAATCCACAATGGGTTGAAATACAGGATAAATGGCTTTCGTATCTAAAATCGTCATTAGTACTTGTTTATTCTTATTCACAATTATGAGGATACAAAAGATTTATTAATGACTATGCAAGTTGAAATTAAATCTTTGTTAAATATGTTACACTATTCTTAAGCATACACACATACTTAAAGGAAAATAATATAATGAAAACAATTCAAAGAACATTTGGGATTTTTTTAATCCTCTTTTCGGTACTTGTCATGCCAGTCCAAGCTAGTGACTCTGATGCATCAAATTGGATGGAAACTATTTCAGGAGAAATAAAACTCAATTGTTGATTTTGTAGATTATGAATTAGCACACAAAAATTATTCAACAAATTAAAAAGAAGAAACGTTAAAATTTCTTCTTTTTTTGTCTAAATATCTCAAAACTAAATACAGCTGCAGCACTTGCTGAATCTAAGGCATTTCTAAAATCTCTTCCATATTCTACGACAATATTTTGTTTGGAAGCTGTAGTAATGGTTGAACTAAGTCCTCTTAAGGCTCCACCTAAGCATAAACAAAAATCCGATTCAAAAGTATAGTCATAAAGTCCTACGGCATCTTTTCTATGTGCACAAAGAATTGGAAGATGATTCTTTTTACAATAGTCAACTAATTCTTCGTCTGAATCTACAAAGTAGATTGGTAACTTTTCATAAGCCCCAGCACTAGCCTTTAGAATAGTTTGTTCGGCAAAGCTCCAATCTCTTTTTGGAAGAATCATCGCATCACAACCAGAAGCATAGAGTGTTCTAGAAATACTTCCTAAATTATATGGATCTTCGACTCCGTCGATGTAACAAAGAAATCCATGAACATGTGCTTGAATAAGTTGAGGAATCTGTTTTTCTTCAGCTAAAAGTAAAACTCCACCATGCGTTTTTCCTGTTGCGAGTTCATGGATTTCATCACGCGAACAAAAGACAACTTCACAATCTTTACTTTTGGCAAGTTTAGCTAAATATCTTGTATCTTTTGTATTCTTTTTCTTATCAATATATAGTTTTTTACAATCTCGAGACCCTGCTTCTAATAGGGCTTTGCAGGAAATGGCCCCTTCAAATATTTTTTCCATAGGACTATTATAATGGCTTTTATAATTTTTTTCTAGATGGTATTATATTAGGTATGGAAGGAGTCTTACTTAAATGCATTTTAAATTAACCCAGGAAATGAAACAAAGAATCATCGTTTACTCTGCATCATTGATTATTGCGATTCTTTTCTTCACAATATTAAATCGATTTAAGGATATAACACGAGCCATTCAGTTCATAATTACGATTCTATTCCCTTTCCTTCTTGGAATTGGTTTGGCGTTTATATTGAATAATCCGCAAAAATGGGTTGAAGAAAAATTACTTGGAAATGTTCCAATGCAAAATAAACACAAAAGAATCTTATCGACAGGTATTGTGTTTATTTTAGCCATTGGATTTCTAATCTTGTTTTTCTCCATCATCATTCCGAATACGATTGATTCTGTGCGACAATTCTCTACAAATGTTGCGATTTATTCTGAGACTTTAATTGGATACACAAAAGATTTTGCGTATAAATTAAACATTTCAGAAAAACAAGTCGAACAAATATTGATCAATTTTGATATCACAAAGAAAATCACTAGCGTTTTAACAGAATCCATCCCTAAAATTGCCTCTTATTCATACAGCTTTGTGAAAGGATTCATCAATATTATTTTAGCTTTAGTTTCCGCATTCTACATTTTATTGGACCGTGAAACATTAGTAAAAGGAATCAAAAAATTAAATTACTCATTATTTGACAAAAACTTTGCGAACTATTTGACGCTATGGACAAACGATGCGAAAACTGTATTTGAACAATACATCGTTGGAAACATCATTGACTCATTTATTGTCGGTGTCATCTGTTACTTTGGAGCCCTAGTCTTAAAGCTTCCATATACAAGTATGATTGCCCTTATTATCGGTGTCACAAATGTAATCCCTGTATTTGGACCATTCTTAGGAGCCATTCCCGTCATCATTATCTTATGTTTGATTGATCCATTCTCAGCCTTGATTTTTGCAATCTTTATCTTCATTCTTCAACAATGCGATGGAAACATCATTAAACCCATTGTACTTGGAGATAAACTTGGAATGTCAGGCTTCTGGATCTTATTCTCCGTTACTGTTGGTGGCGCTTTATTTGGCGTTGTTGGAATGTTCTTAGGCGTTCCTGTATTTGCGCTTATTTATGCAGGTGTACATGATTATATTCAAGTTCGATTAAGAAACAAAAAAATTACGATCAACGATAGAGCAGGAACAATTGATTAGTTTCCTGCTTTTTACGTGCAATTTCTGAAAAAATGTGTATACTTATGTAAGTTAGGAGGAACTACCTTTGAATTTTATAGACATTATTTTAGATACAATACACGATACATGGGCTATGCTCCCACTATTGTATATTACTTATTGTATATTAGAAGTTTTTGAAAGAAAGAATACACAAGACGATAAACTCTTCTTTGGACTACAAAGACTAGGACCCATTCTAGGCGCTTTAGTTGGTTTGATTCCACAATGTGGATTTAGTATTTTAGCAGCCATGTTGTTTGTTCAAAATAACATTACACTAGGAACTTTAGTCAGTGTTATGATTGCGACAAGCGATGAAGCCATCCCAATCCTTATTAGTAATCCTAAGATGTATTCATCTTTACTTGGTATTTTAGGATTAAAACTTGTCATTGCGATCATCGTTGGATTGTTTACAGATCACGTACTATTTCGCCATCAAAAAATCCTCCGCTTCGAAGATATGGAAGAAGAGGATTATGATGAAGACGAATATGAGGAAGAAGAAAGTTCTGGATCAAGCTGTCCATGTTGCTATCCTGAATATCCACTATGGATCAGTGCCCTTTTAAGATCTTTAAAAATCTATGTATTCATCTTTATTACAAGTTTTGTATTAACACTACTCATGGAATGGATTGGAGAAAAAACATTATCTATGATTTTACTTCAAAACAATTTATTCCAACCAATCATTGCTGCACTATTTGGCTTTATTCCTAACTGCGCAGCCACTGTTGTACTAACACAACTCTATACAGCTGGTGAATTGTCATTTGGATCATTACTAGCAGGTCTAGTCACAAATGCTGGACTCGGTTTAATTGTCATGATTCGTTATGAAGCAAGAAAGAAAGACATTTTAAGAACCATTTCCATCCTATTTATAACAGGTATTACCGTAGGTATTGGATTTATGTTGTTGTAGCCACAAATGTGGCTATTTTTTTATCTTTGCGGGAAGATCCAAATTTCAAAATGGTTAATGTCATACCAAAACAAAAGAATAAGTATGGCAACCGCAAATAGTACAATATAAAAGATAATTGAATTCAGCTTTTGCGAATAATTCTGATCATTCAATTCTGGATGCTCCTCCAATTCAGCCAATCGTTTCTTAGCAATTTTATCAAGCCAGCTCATAGTTACCTCTACTTAGACTAATATTGGAAAATGAAATGGAAATATATTAATTTCCGGATGATTCCAGTCATACCAAAGTGCTAAAACCAATGCAGCCGCAAGAATAAGAATTACATAGAACTTAATATCCTTCATCATTTTGTTTCCCTTTTGTTCAAAATCATTCGAATTTAATTCTGGATGTTCATCCAATTCTTTAATTCGTTTTTTCGTTGTTCTTTCAATCCAGCTCATACTGCGTCCCTCTCTTTAGTATTATTTTATCAATACATTTAAAGATTTATTTATATATGGTAAATTTGGTCATTTAACTGTCCAAATTACACGAAAAAAGCTAGAAACAAACGTTTCTAGCTAACTTTTCCAAAAAATGGTGGGGACGGTGGGACTTGAACCCACACGGGATTTCTCCCAACGGATTTTAAGTCCGTTGCGTCTGCCTATTCCGCCACGACCCCATGTAATTGGAGGTTCCGATCAGATTTGAACTGATGATCACAGAGTTGCAGTCTATTGCCTTACCACTTGGCTACGGAACCGTAACTTAATGATTTTTTTAAATAAACGATGGTGGGGACGGTGGGACTTGAACCCACACGGGATTTCTCCCAACGGATTTTAAGTCCGTTGCGTCTGCCTATTCCGCCACGACCCCATCATTTATGGAGGTTCCGATCAGATTTGAACTGATGATCACAGAGTTGCAGTCTATTGCCTTACCACTTGGCTACGGAACCATTTCGTTGACTGCCTATATATAATACCTCAACGCCAAATAAAAAGCAAGAAAAAATTTAACTTTTTTTACATTTTTTAAAAAACCATACATTTTCCATTTTAGGTTGAACTTATTAGGTAAATGACCTATGATAAGATGGTCAATAAACAAGAGGTATTTTATATTATGCAACACATTATTCACCAACTTCAAAAAGAAAAGAAGCTAAGACTATTAACGTCGACCATAATGATTGTATTTAGTGCTTTTATGCAATGTTATATCATGAATGTATTTATGGCGCCGTGCAATTTGATCTCAGGAGGATTTACAGGACTTGCCCTATTAATCAATAAAGTCTGTGCTCTAGTCAACATTAACTTTCCAACTCAAGTTGGAATCATCGCATTAAATGTTCCTGCAGCAATACTTTGTTATAAACACATCTCACCAAGATTCACATTTTTGAGTTGTGTACAATTCTTCCTAGTATCCTTTTTTATTTCAATCTTCCATTTTGAACCTTTCTTTAAAGATCAAATCTTAAACGTATTATTTGGAGGCTTCTTATGGGGCTTCTCCATTTCCCTATCCTTAAGAGCAGGAGGATCTACCGGAGGAACTGATTTCATTGCCCAATACGTTTCTAGTAAGATTCATAGAGGAATCTGGGACTATGTATTCTTCTATAACTGCGCTATGATCATTGTCTTTGGATACTTATGTGGATGGATCTATGCAGGATATTCCATTTTATTCCAATTCTTATCTACAAAGACAATCTCATCTTTATATCAAAGATATGCACAAATTACCGTTGAATTTACGACAAACGATCCAGACCCACTTATCGATGCCTTTATGGCCACTTGTCGTCATGGTATGAGCGTGTTTGAATGTTATGGTGCATATAGCCACCGCAAGTATTATGTATGTAAAGCCGTTATTTCCACATATGAATTAAGAGACGTTGTAGAAAACGTAAGAAAAGTGGATCCTAAAGTATTGATCAATACATACAATACAGTAAACTTCTACGGAAACTTCTATCAAAAACCTTTGGAGTAGTATTACACTACTCCATTTTTATTATTTAATTGTTCGACAGATAACAGTAGAATGTTTTAACACCAAATTACTAAACAGTGGTTTTTGTAGCATGCTTCAAAGTTGCTATCAACTTAACAATCGTTGCATGAAATTTCTTCGTATCATTATAATTGTTTACATTCAAATAAAAACTGTAATTGTGATATGATACGTTTTGCATCTGTGGTTCTTTGATCGTGCCGGGGTGTTCCATCACGCCGCCTAAGTTCATGATAATCTATCATGTTTTCACACCTCCTGCGCTATTTTTATAGCATAAATCGACAAGAAAATCGTGTAAATGCACTATAGTGCAAAAACTTTTTATAATTGACTGATTTTGCAGTGTTCTTAAGAAGGAATCTTAGACCTATATAAAATTGTATAGAAAAAGAATATTACGCGCGCCTTTCCAACGGACCTATGGAATCCTTTAATCGCAAACCAAAAGATTTAAAGAGAGATTCCAGAGGTTTCTCCGATTTCAATTATACACGTAATCGCATCCTATGGCTACAAGTAAAAAAGGATCTCAGTTTTATAACCATAACTGAAATCCTTTTAATCATTAAAAACAAATCTAGGAATTTATAGGGTAACGACTTTATGACATCAGTCCCCTAGATTATTTGGTTACCC
Organism: uncultured Holdemanella sp.; assembly: GCF_934754935.1. Lineage (GTDB taxonomy): Bacteria > Bacillota_I > Bacilli_A > Erysipelotrichales > Erysipelotrichaceae > Holdemanella. The sequence goes on from NZ_CAKVJB010000006.1 coordinate 32,207, forward strand.
GAATACATCTACTTATTGTTACGATTTCCCATACCAATCAATTGTAAGATTCTTAAGAAAATATTCAAGAAATCCAAATACACTTGTAAAGCCATGAAGATGGCAATCTTATCTTGTTGTACGATTGAACCATCCGATTGAATCAATAAACGATTCATTCTTTGAACATCCCAAACTGTAATGCCTGTAAAAATCAATAGAGCAACAATAGAAAGCAAGCGTACATCCATACTCACTCTAAATAACATCATGAAGCATTGTGTAATAATCAACACGAAAAGTCCAACCATACATAATGAGCCAAAGCTTGTAAAATCTTTTTTAGAAGTTGTACCAATAACAGCTAAGCTGATAAAGTAAACTGCACTCACTAGAAAAGCCGTACCAATTGTAGCCACATCATACACATAACCAATCGAAGTAAGGGATACGCCCATACAAATGGCATAAAGAACTAACATCACTTTCATACCTATACTTGATGTAGATCTTGCCATAGAAACGCCAAAGGCAATCGACAAGATAAATGGTGCAATCACAAAGAGCATGAATAGAAATGGCATTGCACTAAGTAAAATCAATAAAGCATTTGTGGCATATAAACCATAAGACACAATAGCTGTGATGCATAAGGCAATTGCCATCCATGCATAAGACTTCAACAAAGCACTTTTTAAAGTGCTTTGTGAATAATAATTCATTGAATCATTATTGAACATATTTAATCCTTTTTCTGAATGAATTCTAATAATTGCTGAGCAGCAATATTTAAACCTTTACGGTTTGATTTATCGAATCCTAAGTGCGTATAGATCTCACCAACAAATACTCCATTATCTTCTAGAGCCTGGAACATTGTGTCAATGATTGGTTCACATAGTTCTTGTTTTTGCATAGGACCAAATGGGTTTGCGAAATATGTAGTTGAAATACCAACTTCTTGTGTTGTACCCAAAGCCATACGTTTACCTAACTTACAAGTATCTTTTACTTCTTGTACAGTTAATTTCTTAAGACCAAATTCATTTGTGTAGTTGTTTGCGTACGCAAATAAATCAATTTTGTGGTTGTGAACAACAACACGATATGGAGCTGCTGGCTGAATCATACGTGAGTTTGGATTTTCTGGAGCCATGAAAATTGAACGGTCCATGTCACGATATGGAGTTCCTGGATCCAAGTCATCTAGACGAATGAAGGCACCAATTTCAGTACCCTGACCATATGGAACACCATCTTCTAGGTGAATTGTTCCCATATCATCAAATACAACTTCAACTTCACGGATCATATCTCCAGCAGCTGCTTTTAATGCTTCAATCGATTCAGATTTACCAGCACCACTATCACCCATCAACATGATACCTTTCTTTGTTCCATCCTTTAAATAGATGTTTACGAAAGCACCATGGATTGGTAACCAACCTTTTTTCATTTGTGCCAAGTTGTGTAATGTTAAACACATTTTCTTTAAATATCCAAAGTATTCGATACGAGGATTATCACTGATACATCCTACCCAAATATCATTGGCTTCATCATAATAGAAGTTTGTATCATCATTACCATCATCATTACCAAAAATAACAACTAAGTCTGGTTTTTGCGCACTCTCTTCTTTTGTAGCTAATTCAAATAAGTTAGCCATACTCAATGCACTAGACATATATTTTGAGTTGAAGTATACGAAGCACAATAAAGCTCCAACTTTACAAGGATAACAGAACCAGTTTGATTCTCCCTTTTTGAAATATGTCATTGGCTGTGTATCAATTTCAGTAAACATACCAGTACGTTTACTTGATTTTGGATGCAAAATCATTGGAGTTCTTAACATTACAGTATCGATCATTGGAATATCTTGTAATGCAGCATATTCATCAGCCCATACTTTATCCAATGTGTGAACAGAGAAACATGCATTCGTTCCAGCTTGAACCTGACGATATACTAAGTTTGGTCTTCCCATTAATTTTTCTTCAAACAAACGATATGTACGAAGAATTAAATCGTTTGAAGCTGAGTCAAATGCCACTAATGTATTAATACCAAAATCCGTTGAGTTATCACTCTTCATATATCCAAAACGTTGTAAAGAACGCCAATTACGATACATTTCTTCAATAACACTTAATGTTGCATTTTTATCTGAAAGATAATATTCATTTTCTAATTCTTCACAAGTAAAGATTGACAATAAACGCAAGAAATGACAGAAATCAGAAGCTGCTTCTTTCGAATTCAATTCACCATTCTTTGTCATATAAGCATACATTTTCGCATTATCTGTTTCTTGATATTCAATGAAATATTGAACGAATTTTGCGAACGTATGAGACTTCAATAAAACCTCACGACTCTTTGGATACGCCAAATTGTAGTTGATAATAACCTGATTGTTAAAAATTTCAATTTTATTCTGCATAATTACACTCCTTTAACTATGACTAATATACATGAAAAACCTATGAAAGTAAATGTAAACCTTAATTTTTTGTTTATATTTCAAGTACAAGCGTTTACATAGCGAAAACTTTTTCAATTTCAGAATATACATCCTCAATCGCAATTTCAGTCTTTTCGCCCGTATAACGATCTGTCCATTCAAGTTTTCCTTCTTTAACACCACGACCTACCGTAATACGATAAGGAACACCAATTAATTCCATATCTTTGAATTTAACACCTGGACGCTCATTACGATCATCTAAAATCACATCGAACTTGTGTTCTTTACAATATTCATATAGATTGTTGGCAATCTTAACTTGTTCTTCATCCTTTAAAGATACAGGAACGATTGCAAGTCTAAATGGTGCAATTTCTACTGGCCATTTAATACCAAAATCATCATGGTGCTGATCTGCAACGGCTGCCATACATCTTTCTAGACCAATACCATAACTTCCCATCCAAACTGGCTGTAATTGGTTATTGGCATCTGTATAATAAAGATTCATACTCTTAGAATATTTAGTGCCCAATTTAAATAAGTTACCAACTTCAATACCATGTTGGAAAGTTAACTTCTTACCACACTTAGGACAAATATCCCCTTCTTTTACCTGACAAAGATCAGCCACTTCAACAGGTGTAAAATCTTTACAATTTACATTCTTAATGTGACGATCCGATTGGTTGGCTCCTACGATGAAGTTTTTCATATGTTTAATTTGACGATCCATATAAACAGGACAATCAATACCCACTGGACCTGCAAAACCAACACGAGCATGCGTTACTTTTTCAACTTCTTCAAAGCTAGCCATTTCCATTTCGTTTGCACCCAATAATTTCAATGCCTTTGTTTCATTCAATTCACGATCACCAGGAATACAGAATGCGATGACTTTTCCATCTACATTGTAAAGTAATGTTTTAACGAAATCACTTTCCTTCTTACCAAAGAAAGCAGCCACTTCTTCAATAGTCTTCGCATTAGGTGTATCAACAACTTCCATAGAAAGTTCTTCTTCACATGAATCTTGCATAGTATCCACAACTTCAGTGATTTCTAAGTTACTAGAATAGTCACAACCCTCACATCCAACGACAACATCTTCACCAATACTTGATAGAGCCTGATATTCTTCAGATAATAAACCACCCATAGCTCCAGTATCCGCTTTAACGATTTTATATTCCAAGCCTAAACGATCCATGATACGACAATATGCATCATACATTTTATTGTAAGCTACATCCAATCCAGCTTCATCCACATCAAATGTATACGCATCCTTCATGATAAATTCACGCACACGAATCAATCCATAACGAGGACGAGTTTCATCACGATATTTTGTCTGAATCTGATATAAGTTATATGGGAAATCCTTATAAGATTTACCATCCATACTACTCGCTACCGCAAACAATTCCTCATGAGTTGGGCCCAAAACATAACGCTTATTATAACGATCACTCAATGAAAACATATTAGATCCAAATGCTTCACGACGACCCGATTGCACATATACATCTTCCGGAATTAATGCAGGCATCAATAACTCTTGTGCATCTTTCGCATCCATTTCTTCACGAATAATATTTTCAACTTTAGAAAGAACTTTCTTTCCCATAGGCATGATCATATAAATTCCGTTTGAACATTTTTTGATCATTCCAGCACGCACCAACAAATTACTTGATACGCTATCTTCATCTTTCGCATTTTCTCTTAATGTATAAAAGAAACTCTGACTTAATTTCATCTTTACTTACCTCTTCCACTTATCTTATCTTACGAATCATCGCATCTATTTCAATAGGCCCAGACCACTTTGTATGTACGATCTGCATTGGCTTATTACAAACCTCTAAAACATTCTTGTCACTATCATACACATCATCTACATGTACAATTGTACTAGGAATGTGAGGGCCAAATATTTCTAAATCTTGATTAGGCATAAAATGATTCTTTACCTGTAAAGTTGCCATCTGACTAGCTTCATCATAATCCTGCACAATGGCTACATATTCCTGCGTTACCGTTTCATCATGATCTTGATACAACTGCACCTTATATCCAGGAAGCCCATTATAGAAGCCCGGCCCTGTCGGTCGATTTTCTGCCTTTGCGATTTCCTTTTTCACACGCTCAATAATTTCAACATCCGCATGACTGTGCTCATAAATATAATCAATCAACATACGATAGCTCGATACAACCGTAGCTAAATAATAAGCACTTTTCATACGTCCTTCAATTTTCAAAGACGCTACACCCATATGGATAAAATCCTCGATATAATCCACGGCCTGTAGATCTTTTGAAGACATAGAGAATAAATTTGTCGGATCACTCAATTCGGTTTCACCATCCATTAAATGATATTTCCAACGACAACTCTGTGCACAACCACCACGATTCGCATCACGAAGCGTCATATGATTACTCAATACACAACGTCCTGAAAATGAAATACACATACCTCCATGAATAAAGACTTCAATCGGTAATATATTCTCTTCACAAATCGAACGAATATCCTTTATTTGACATTCCCTAGCCAATACGACACGATCCATGCCCTTTTCTTTCCAGAATCTTGCAGCACTTGAGTTTGTAGAAGAATGCTGCGTAGATACATGCACCTCAAACTTACACCCAAGCTTTTTAGCCAACATCATGATCGATGGACTTGCCACAATGATCGCATGAACACCAATCGAATCCAATGTTTTTAAATACTCTTCAATACCATCCAGATCTGATTCATGTGGAAGCATATTTACAGTTACATGCACATGAGAATTGTGTGCATTCGCAAACTGAACCAACTCTGCAATCTCATCAATGGAAAAGTTACTAGCACGAGAACGCAAACTAAATTGTTTTCCACCAATATATACGGCATCCGCCCCATATAATATCGCAATTTTAGCTTTTTCTAAATTTCCAGCAGGAGCCAATAATTCAATTTTATTCATTTACTTGCTCCTCCTTTTTCTTGATTGTCTCTTCTAAATACCAACGATTACTTGACTCATCATCCGTAATCTTAATACCTTGTAAAGCCATATCATATAATCCTAAAATTTCCACAGTCCAATCATCATCAAAGAATAAAGAATCAATACGGAAGCGGTGCATGCCTACATCCGTAAAATCCCACATTTCCTGTAATGAATTGATTGGCATTTCACTAAAGATATGCGTACCCGTTTCATCTTGTACAATTGGCATACGCTCATCACGCGTTTGTTCAATCAAATCATAATGACACGGTAATGAACATACCGGTTTATTCACAGCCTCTAAATAATTTGTGACCAAAGGTCTTCTTGAATACAGAATCGAGAAATAGCCATGCACTAAAATTTCTATATTCGGATTGTGCTTTCCAATACTTACCACTTCTTCAAGACTCAATTCATGTGCCAAAGATACAGATTGAATGCCCAAAGACATATAGAAATCTACATCTGCACTTGAAGCTACCAATGTTTCAGGTTGATAGATCAATTTCGATTCAATCCCCAATTGTTTCGCCTCAAAATATAGTCCTTCATCCGCATAGTAAATACCATCTACATCCAATTCTTTAAAAATCGAAAAGTATTCACGAACACCCGATAGATCTTCATCCATACATAATCTTAAAAAGTTGATATATAATTTTAGGCCAAGCTTTTTACACTTCTTCTTCCAAAGCTGTAAATCCTCTTTTTTTACCGTAATACTCGAACGAATTGAATAATGTTCAACTCCAATGATCACAGCATCCGCCTTCGCTCTTTTTAATTTTTCTAATGAATCAATAGAATGAATTGTTGTTATAAACATAATTACTCCTTATCAAAACATACAAAATTATTTTACCACAAATGTGATTCTATGCCTACTTAACCTCCTATTTAAATCTGACTAAATTTCATGTATACTTTAAATATAAACAAACAAACACTTAATGAAAAGTTCGAAGATTACAATGAACCAACAGAACAAGAAGAAATATGGTCGGATGAAATGATAGGAGAAGAAGAATTGTAGAAAAAAAAGAATGCCATTATGACATTCTTAACTAGGCTAGTTCAATCTAGTCTTTTTTAATGCATTCAACCAATTCTTTAGCCGAATATACCACATGATCTGCACAAGGCCCACTTACCTGATGATGACGATTAAAATGAATTGTCTTCATGCCTGCATTTTTTGCTCCTTGCATATCATTGATGTAGTTATCCCCTACATAATACCATTCATGAATATCTTCATGCATGGCTTCCATACACTTTTGAAAGGCATTCACATCCGGTTTTGCGACACCCAATTGTCCACTTGTAAAGACATGAGATGATTTAAAAAACTCAAAGACACGAAGCACTTCTAATTTCATTCTTTGATGAGCATCCTCTCCATTTGTCAAAATCGCAAGTTCATCTTCACAGTCCGTAAAATAATCAATCAATGGTGCATCCATTTCAATATGATGCTGATAATATTTATAGCAAGACTGAAATTTTACAGCCTTTTCGTGACTCAATTCAATCCCATACTTTTCGCAAGCCTTCTCAATACGATAAACTCCCGATTCATCAATCGTTATCTTTCCTTGTTGTAGATCATCAAAAATCATATCTCCAAACTTACGATAATCCGCATAAAATAAACCCATGTCCACATCTACACTAGGAAGAAATTCTTCCATACATTTGCAAAATGGCCAGGATAAATCATAAAGTGTATCATCACAATCAAACATTAATTTCTTCATATAATCACCAGATGAAATATAACATAAAAGTGAAGATTTCACTACTGAATCTTCACTTGATTTAAACATTTACGAACATGACCAGACTGTCCAGTTACCTCTTCATTTTCAATTAAAGATAAATGTACAGCTTCTTTACAAGATTCAATCGCTGCATCAAATACAACATTGATCTTATTATCATTGATTTGCGTTAAAGAATGAATTTCTTCAGATCCAAAACGATTTGCGGTACTAAACGCAATCGCAATATCACCAGAACCATTGCCCATATGTGAGCCTGTTAAAGCAAGTCCTATTGGCATACGATTACATACTCTACGTAGTTGACGATCACTTAATGGAGCATCCGTCGCAACAATCATCATAATCGAACCTTTTTCTTGTTCTAAAGGCAATTGATTCCCCTCTACTTTATCTAATAAATATTGTTCTCTTAAACCAAAATTAGAGAGTACTAGTACTCCTAAAGTATACTTATTTCCATCAATTTCAAAAACTCTTGAACTCGAACCAATACCACCAGACATTTCAAAACAAGACATACCTCGTCCGGCTCCAACACTGCCTAGTTCAAATTCTTTTTTACAATCTGCATATGCATCTAAGACATCCGATTTAGTGACTACACAATCACGAATCGCATTTAAATAGCCATCGTTACATTCTCCAACTACAACATTAACACTCGTTAGATCTTCATTTTCTTTGACCATGATATCAACTAAAGCTTGTTGAACAACACCCACATTTAAAGTGTTTGTCAAACAAATATAACTCTCTAGTGTTCCTAGCTCCATAATTTGAGGTAAGCCTGTCGTCTTGCCAAAACCATTTAGAATACTACATCCACAAGCTAGCTTTTGATGAAACACATCTTCAGCCGTACGAATAAATGTCACACCAGTTTGATGAGAGCCAGAACTGATTGTCTTATGTCCAACCAACACACCTTTTACATCTGTAATTCGATTTAATTTACCTTTTTCCATCTCTAAAACTCCTTTGGTATTTAAATTATTATAATCTTTATATCCCAAAAGAAACAAGATTACATTGTAAAACTAACCATTTAATATAATCCCATCCAATTATTCATATAGTAAAATAAAGATTCATTTTTTGATTTTAAGTCTTCTGGAAAATTCACATAATGACTCCCTGCATCCGCAAAGAACTCGCCCGGATCTTGACAACTATATTCTCTAAATAACGTCGGATTTTCATTGAAATAATTGATGAAATCTTGACGAGTGGATACTCCCATATAAGATGTATATCCATCTGCCAATGAATAATCAAAAATATGTGTCAATTCATGTGTGACAGTTTCCTGATCATAATCCGTTAGATTTAATGGAACAAATATGTTCATATCATCACTGCTTGCAAAGGCATACGCATCATCATCTAAAGACATATCATGTGTTTGTTTAAAATAATTCATATTATTTTCATCACAAAGATTGATCATTACACAACGATTCAATAAAACAGATGGCTGACTACGAATATACGTATCAATATACGTATTCACATCCCCTGTTTTAAATGTACTACCAGATACCACATTAATTGGTGGTAATCCCTCCAAATAAAGAACCTGATCTTGAAAAGGTGCATTATAAGCAGCCTCTGCCTCTTTTGCACGTTGCTCTTCTAGTGCAAGTTGTTCATTATATAAAGCTAAGCCTTCATCATACGCCAATTTTACTGGTTGACTCACAAATGTTGCACATAAAACAATCCCAACAACTAAACATAGTTTCAAAGGCTTCTTCATCCCCTTATGAGAATCCACATAATCAAGCATCAATCTATATTCAACATTTGAAAGTCCTTCCTCACTTTCAAAGCCATTCTGATCTAAATATTCTTTTCTTAACTTTTGAATACGATCTTCTGACTTACCATAAGAAAGTACTAAATATAAACCAACTACCAATAAAGCCATAATGACACCATACGTGTTATCCATTTGTGTAATAATGGCACGATCCATTAAACTCAAGTTATTTTCTCCTACCAACTCTCCATAGTTCGTAATAAAACCATATACCAATCCAAATAATGCACTTGATACAAAAAGCTTTTTAAACATATCCCTATTCTCCTATTTCATTTAACAAACATCTCCATAAAGCATTGAAAAATTACATATTATATACAATATTTTATAACCACTATTTTTCTATACTCTTTATTTATCAATATTTATTAACTATACACATTATATATTGATAACCTTGAAAACACAAAAAAAGAAGCCGAAATTAATCAGCTTCTTCATTTATTTTCTTACTTGTAAAGTTCAACTAAACGTTGTAAGTGTTCGTAACGTTCTTTAGCTACTTCTTCTGACTTAGCAAATAATTTTTCTGCTCTTTCAGGGAATGGTTTAACTAAACGAGTGTAACGAGATTCGTTGTGTAAGAAGTCTTGGTAAGTTCCATCTCCTTCTTTAGAAGTTAATGTGAATGGGTTCTTACCTGCTTCTTTCTTAGCTGGATCAAATGAGAATAAGTTCCAGTATCCAGATTTAACAGCTTTCTTCATTTCATCTTGACAGTGGTTCATTCCACCCTTAGCAATACCGTGTAATTCACATGGTGCATAACCGATGATTAAAGATGGTCCTGGATAAGCTTCTGCTTCAGCAATACATTTAACTGCTTGTGCAGGGTTAGCTCCAAGAGCGATTTGTGCTACATAAACATATCCGTAGCTCATTGCGATTTCTGCTAAAGATTTTTTCTTCATTTCTTTACCAGCTGCAGCGAACTGACAAACTTCACCGATGTTAGATGCTTTAGAAGCCTGTCCACCAGTGTTTGAATACATTTCTGTATCGAATACCATAACGTTTACGTTTTCACCTGATGCAAGAACGTGGTCTAATCCACCGAATCCGATATCATAAGCCCATCCGTCTCCACCGAAGATCCAAACAGATTTCTTAGCTAAGTATTCTTTCTTGTCTAATACAGCTTTAGCACCTGGGCATCCAGCTTCAGCAGCTTTTTCTACTTCAACTAATAATGCTTTTGTTGCTTCTGTGTTAGTACGAGTATCTTCTTTAGTTTCCATGAATTTTTCGAATGCAGCCTTGAATTCAGGAGTTGCTTTTTCGCTTTCGTTCATAGCACCTAATTTTTCGATAGCTTGTTCACGTAATACTTTTTGTCCTAATTGCATACCGAATCCGTGTTCAGCATTGTCTTCGAACAATGAGTTAGCCCATGCTGGTCCTTGTAAGCTATCTTTGTTTACTGTATATGGAGATACAGATGCTGGACCACCCCAGATTGAAGAACATCCAGTCGCATTTGATACATACATGTGTTCACCGAATAATTGAGTAATTAAACGAGCATATGATGTTTCAGCACATCCAGCACATGATCCTGAGAACTCTAACAATGGTTGGTTGTATTGAGAACCCTTAACAGTATCATCAGCGAATCCAGAATCTTTCTTAGAAACGTTAGCTACTAAGTAATCGAATACTGGTTGTTGTTCAGCTTGAGATTCTTGAGGTACCATCTTGATAGCTTGAGTTGGACATACAGTGATACATTCACCACATCCCATACAATCTAATGGAGATACACTCATTGTATATTTGTATTCTGTAGCTTTTGGTTTAACATCGGCTAATTTGATTTGTGCAGGAGCAGCTTTCACTTCTTCTTCGCTCAATAAGAATGGACGAATTGTTGCGTGAGAACATACGAATGCACATTGGTTACATTGAATACATTTTTCAGCATCCCATTCAGGAACTGTAACGGCTGTACCACGTTTTTCGTAAGCACTAGCACCAGTTTCCCATTGACCATCGATGTTTCCAGTAAATGCAGATACAGGTAATGAATCTCCATCCATTTTGTTAACTGGTTCCATGATGTCTTTAACCATCTTAACTGTTGCAGGACGTCCTGATAATTCAGGTCTTGGTGCATCAGCTTCTGGGTTTGCCCAAGATGCAGGGATTTCAACTTTGTGAGTTGCACCTACACCAGCATCGATAGCTTTGTAGTTCATTTCTACAACTGCATCACCCTTCTTAGAGTAAGATTTCTTAGCAGCTGCTTTCATGTAATCTACAGCTTCGTCAATTGGCATAATGTTAGCTAATTTGAAGAATGCTGATTGTAAGATTGTGTTTGTACGTTTACCCATACCGATTTCGATAGCTTTATCGATGGCATTGATTGTGTACAATTGAATATTGTTGTCTGCGATATATTTTTTAGATTCAGCAGGCATGTGTTTGTCTAATTCTTCGTCTGACCATTGGCAGTTGATCATGAATACACCACCAGGTTTAACGTCTTGAACCATCTTGTATCCATTTACTACATATGAAGGGTTGTGACATGCTACGAAGTCAGCTTGGTTAATGTAGTATGGACTACGGATTGGCTTGTCTCCGAAACGCAAGTGAGAAATTGTGATACCACCTGTTTTCTTAGAGTCATATTGGAAGTAAGCCTGAATGTATTTGTCAGTGTGGTCACCGATGATCTTAGTAGAGTTCTTGTTAGCACCTACAGTACCGTCTCCTCCAAGACCCCAGAATTTACATTCAACAGTTCCTGGAGTTGAAGTGTTAGGAGCTGGTTTAACTTCTGGCAATGATAAGTTTGTAACGTCATCCACGATACCAATTGTAAAACGAGGTTTTGGTTCGTCTTTTAACAATTCAGTGTAAACAGCGAATACACTTGAAGGTGGAGTATCCTTAGATCCTAAACCATAACGTCCACCGCAAAGAGTGATGTCATTTAATCCTGCTTCACGAAGTGTTGTAGCTACATCTAAGTATAATGGGTCTGCTAGAGCACCTGGTTCTTTAGTACGGTCAAGTACTGCAACTTTCTTAGCTGTCTTAGGAAGAACTTTTAGTAAGTGTTTGCTTGACCAAGGACGATATAAACGAACCTTAACTAAACCAACTTTTTCTCCTTTTGCAGTTAAGTAGTCAATAACTTCTTCAGCAACGTCATTGATAGAACCCATAGCGATGATTACACGATCAGCTTCAGGATCTCCATAGTAGTTGAACAAGTCATAGTTTGTTCCTAATTTTTCATTGATTTTACCCATGTATTTTTCTACTACAGCAGGTAATTCATCATATGCAGTGTTACATGCTTCACGGTGTTGGAAGAAGATATCTCCATTTTCGTGAGAACCACGCATAGTTGGACGTTCTGGATTTAAAGCGTGTTTACGGAATTCCTCAACAGCTTCCATTGGACACATTTCTTTTAAATCTTCGTAGTCCCATTTTTCGATTTTTTGAATTTCGTGAGAAGTACGGAATCCATCGAAGAAGTTAATGAATGGTACTTTACCTTCTAAAGCAGCTAAGTGAGCTACTGGAGATAAATCCATAACTTCTTGTGGGTTAGTTTCACATAACATAGCGAAACCTGTTTGACGACAAGCATATACGTCTGAGTGATCACCGAAGATATTCAATGCATGAGTTGCAACTGTACGTGCAGAAACATCGAATACACAAGGCAATTGTTCAGCAGCAATCTTGTACATGTTTGGAATCATCAATAATAAACCTTGAGATGCAGTGAAAGTATTAGTCAATGCACCAGCAGCTAATGATCCGTGAACAGCACCAGCAGCACCTGCTTCTGATTGTAATTCACTTACAACTACTTGATTTCCAAAAATATTTTTTTGTCCAGCTGCAGACCATTGGTCAATAGAGTCTGCCATAGGACTAGATGGTGTAATAGGGTAAATTGCAGCAACGTCTGTAAAAGCATACGCAACGTGAGCCGCAGCCGTATTTCCATCCATAGACTGTTTTGCTCTAGGCATTAATATTTCCTCCTTTATAGATATTCAATACCATAGTTTATTATACGAGCTTCATGTCAAATTTTAAAGGTAAAATTCACTATAGAGGTTAGTCTTATCTAATTTGTAAGCATATAAAAAAGAGACGTAAACACTTGCTTACATCTCTATTTTCATCATTATTCTTTACCTAATAATTTGAACATGTTCTTTTTATAAACTTCAACACCAGGTTGGTTGAATGGGTTAGAATCATTCATCAAAGTTGTCATTGCGATGGCCTTGAAGAAGAACATACACATATTACCAAAGTCATAAGAAGTCATACCTGGCATAGTTAATAAGATATTTGGAACTCCACCAGTTTCTTCATGAGCTTGTAATGTTCCTTTGGCAGCCATTTTATTAGCCCAGTCCACACTCTTACCAGCTAAGTAGTTCATTCCATCTTCATTGGCTTCATCATTAGGGAATGTTAAGTCAATCATTGGTGTTTCAACATATAAGTTTGTTTCAAACAATACTTTCTTACCTTCCTGAACAAATTGTCCTAAAGAGTGTAAGTCTGTTGAGAAGCATACTGAATCCGGTAAAATACCTTTTCCATCTTTTCCTTCACTTTCACCAAACAATTGTTTCCACCATTCTGCAACCATCTGCATTTGAGGTTCATAGTTTACTAATAATTCAACATCATATCCTTGATTTTGAAGAATACGACGAGCTACGGCATAACGATAAGCTGCATTCTTTTCAAGATCTGCATCTCCATATTCACCCATACCATCATGTAAACCTTTCATCAACGCATCAATATCGATTCCAGCTACTGCAATTGGCAATAATCCAACTGGCGTAATAACTGAGAAACGACCACCGATATCATCAGGAATTACAAATGTTTCATATCCTTCTTTATCAGCTAAAGCCTTCAATGTTCCTCTAGCTTTATCTGTAGTAGCGATGATACGATTTTTTGCATCTTCACCATATTTTTCTTCCATAAATTGTTTCAAGATACGGAAAGCTAAAGCTGTTTCTGTTGTAGTTCCAGATTTAGAAATAACATTTACTGTAACTTCCTTATCTTTAATATAGTTCATAACCTGTGAAATATAAGTTGATGAGAAAGTATTTCCCATATAAATAATTTCAGGCTTGTTGTCACCATATAAACCATTCATCATTTCAATGGCAGCACGAGCACCTAAGTAAGATCCTCCAATACCACATACAACGAATACTTCTGTGTTTTCACGTACTTTTGCGGCAACCTCTTTAATGCGACTAAATTCATCTTTATCATAATTGTTAGCCCAGTTTAGCCAACCAATAAAGTCGTTACCCTTACATGTACCGTTTTGTAAAGCTTCATCAATTGCGCGAACTTGATCTTGATAAGCTTTTACATCTTCTTTTAAGAAAGCATGATTTAAATCTAACGTAATCATATTTATTTTCCCTCCATAGCTATCTCCACTCATGATTATACCACGATTTAACATTGTGTGATATAATGTTTTTTGTTAGGAGTGTGAGTTTATGATACCATCGTCCTTATACCCGCTGATCACAGCTCTTTTGAGCAATGTGCTTGCACAAGTGGGAAAAACGGTCGTATATTATTATAGAACCGGCAAATGGGACTTACACTGGGTCATCGCTAGTGGAGGCTTTCCAAGCAGTCACTCATCCACAGTTACCGCCCTTTCCTTATCTATTGGAATTCAGGAAGGTTTTGATTCAGCCATATTTGCCGTAACCACTATCTTTTCCTTTATTGTCATGTATGATGCATGTCACGTCCGCTATTACTCAGGTAAAAATATTGAATTAACACAACAGTTAGTCAAAGATTTACGTGAAATGACAGGACTTCGCTTTGACGATCCAATCTATCAAGAAAAATTAAAGAATGTTCTTGGTCATAAATTTGTCGAAGTCATTGGAGGATTTGTGGTAGGACTTATTGTCCCATTGATTTTATGTCCACTATTTTTATAAGTTAGGAGTGTTATTTTATGGATACTGTAGTAGATAGTAAAGCCGTTAATGATTGTTTAGATAAGATTCGCCCTTATATTCAACATGACGGAGGCGATATTGAATTATTAGGAGTTGATGAATTCAATGTTGTCTATGTATCTTTCAAAGGTGCATGTCAAGGATGTATGATGGCTTCTGTAGATTTCTCAGGCGGTATCAAAGAATTATTGCTTGAAGAAGTGCCAAACATCCGTGATGTAGTGCTTGTAGGTTAAGATATCGAAAGATATCTTTTTATTTTTAAAGGAGTTTTACCATGTACACCAAAGAACAATTAAAAAGGCTATTAATTCCATTAATGTTCGAACAAGTTTTAACCGCATTAATGGGATCCGTTGACACCATTATGGTCACCAACATAGGTTCAGCCGCCATTTCCGCCGTTTCCCTTGTGGATTCATTAAACATTTTAATCATCAACGTATTTGCCGCCATGGCAACCGGAGGCGCTATCATCTGTGCCCAATACCTAGGATCGAACCAAAAAGATAAGGCCAACCAAGCCTTGAAACAATTGATTTTTTCCGTAACCCTCATTTCCATATTGATAACAATTCCCTGCATTGTATTTAGAAGACCACTACTTACCCTTATCTTTGGATCTGTCGAAAAAAGCGTGATGGACAATTCATTAAGTTACCTTTACATCACAGCCCTGTCCTATCCATTCATTGCCCTATATAATGCAGCTGCCGCAAGCTTTCGTACCAGTCAAAACTCAAGACTTCCCATGGCCATTGCGTTTGGGTCAAATATCTTAAATATTTTAGGAAACACCTTTTTCATCTTTACCCTAAACTTAGGTGTAGCCGGAGCCGCCATTTCTACCCTACTATCTAGAATCGTTAGTGCAGCCATTATCCTGATTCTATTAAAACAGCCCAAACAAGATTTATATGTCGATTCTTATTTAAGTATCCGACCAGAAATTGAAACAATCACAAAAATATTAAAAATAGGTATTCCAACTGGCATTGAAAATGGTATGTTTCAATTTGGAAAACTCGTTATTCAATCCACTGTATCCACAATGGGAACAACGGCCATTGCAGCCCAAGCCATGGTTGCCATGTTAGAAAGTTTTGCATGTCAAGCAAGTATCGGTATTGGGCTTGGTATGATGACTGTTGTTGGAAAATGTGTAGGTGCTAAAGAATACGAACAAGCGAAACACTATACAATTTTACTCACAAAATATGCATGGATAGCCTGCATTATATGTTGTGCTATGATCATGTTTCCAATCAAACAAATCACTAGTCTTGCCGGAATGGAGCCAGAAAGTGCCAAACTAGCCATTTGGTTAACACGCATTGTCTTCACATACAAAATGATATTCTGGACACCCTCATTTTTACCAGGCTATGGCCTAAGAGCTACTGGCGATGTAAAATTCAGTATGATCACATCCACTCTATCCATGTGGATCTGCAGAGTTGTAGTCACAATCTTTTTAGTCCATCAATTCCATATGGGACCCTTAGCCGTATGGATTGGTATGGGATCCGATTGGACAGTACGCTCATTTATCTTCTTAGCTCGTTTTAAATCAAATAAATGGTTAGAACATAAGGTCATCTAACACAAAAGGAGTAGTTCACGCTTAACATCTAAGAGATGCATATATTGTGCATCTCTTTTTTTAGTGCAATATCGCATTTATTTTAATTTTAGATTTCATGTTTCAAACTATAAAGGAAAAAATTCAAAATTTTTATAAGGGTCAAAAAATATAAGAATATTGAGTCTTTTCAAAAATAAAAAGCGAGCCCTACCGATTGGTTACGATAGTGATTCGCTAGTTTGCCGTCTGATGACGACCTTCGTCACTAGTAATATACCACCCATCTGTGAAAATGCAAGGAAATTATTATGCACTAATTAATACCTTCTGATTCAAAAACGATAATGTCATAGTGAAACCAATTCATTTTTAATTTTTGTCATACTTCCTTAAATATTTATTCCATGAAATACTGTAGTTGTACCTTCCACTTGGACGATTCGTTCATTTATTTTCTTAGCTCGTTTTAAATCAAATAAGTGGCTCGAACATAAGGTCATCTAACACAAAAGGAGTAGTTCTCGCTATTACTTTAAAAATCTAATTTGACTTTTTGGCTTTTGATTGACTCTAATGCATCACAAATATTGCTCTTTTCCGTTTCCCCAATGACTTGATCATCAGCTACAAGTTGATAGATTCCTTCATCTATTTCAAACAAAACATATTGTTCATTTTCATCAACAATCTTATTCTTTGACAACTCTTTTTGACCAAAATCTTTAAATATATCAAATTGTTCGCAAACAGATGCATAAATATCTTGTTGTGTTAAAAGAGTATCAATTAAATAATTTCTTTCAAAATCCCATTCTTTTAAGCCACGCAGATAAAATGCACAATCTCGATCTAATAGTACAAATGGAATACAATTATTCTGTAGACATTGTTTAAACATAATCATTTGTCCAGTACGTCCATTTCCATCTCCAAACGGATGTATTCTTTCGAAACAAACATGAAATTCTACAATATCTTCAAAGGATAAAACCCCTTTATTTTGAAACTTTTCTAACAAAGCATCTAATTCCGTTTCAACATCAGCTGGTTTTGTCGTTTTAAAAGGATTTATCATTCCAATCCCATTTTCTCTTACTTTAAAACCACCCACATTATATGCCGGATTATCCTCATAAGACGTACCCCTTTTCAAAATCATATTCATCTGAATCATCATTTCTTTTGATAATGGTTCATCCACTGTTTTTAACATATAATCAAACAACCGAAAATGATTTCGTGCTTCTAGTGCATCATCTAAAGGAACTAATTCTTTATCTTTAGGTTCAATAAACATATTATTTGTTTCAAATATTTGTTCAGTTTGATCCTTCGATAGTCTCGAGCCCTCTATTTTGTTGGAATTAAACGCAAAATTAATTTGAGTCCAATGATAAATATTCCCCTTAACTTTCATGTTCATTTGTGAAATCAATTCATTTTTAATTGTTTTTACTTTATTTATCATACTTACGACTCCTTAAATATTTGTTCCATAAAATACTGTAGTTGTACCTTCCACCAAGGCCAATCATGATAGACATCATAACCCCAGAAATCACACCAAGCCTCGATGTGCTGATCATATAAAATAGTGCTGATTTGTCTAAGTGATTCAACACATTCTTGTTCCCAATTACCTTGTCCTACACAAAAGATCAATTTAGATTGTTTATACAATTCCATATAGGGATGGTCTTGTGGCATATTCTTTAAATAGGCACATGGATTATTGTGATAAGTATTTTCATCATGATAATCGCCATAGAAAAATTCTGTATCATAAATGCCAGATAAGGCTAATAAGGTATCGAATTGATTTGGGAAACGGAAAATTAAATTAGCGGCATGCGTTGCTCCTAGACTTGCCCCTGTAACCATCCACTTATCGTGATTATTCATCTTTTCTTGTACACTAGGAATTAATTCTGTAAGAATATATTCAAACCAAAGTTCATGTTTCAACATACGAACCTTTGTGTTGTAAGGATAGGACCATGTTTCTAAATCCAAAGTATCACACGTTACGATTGTCAATTGATTGGCTTCGATCCATTTGGATACTTCATGAATCATGCCTCGATCTTCCCATTCAAAGAAACGTCCATTTTGACTTGGAATGGCTAGACATAATTTGCCGCCTTGACCATAGATTTTATATTCCATTTCACGATCCAAACAATTTGAATACTCTTTTATATATTGCACTTGCATGGTGTTACCCCTTTCAGAAAAATTTTGTTTTATTATACCACATTTTATTGAGTTTTAAGGCTTCTTGCTTTATAATTGTACTGTTTTTGACAGGAAAGTGAGTGACAGTATGTCCAATAAAGAAAAAATTCTTAACATTGCCGTTATCGCCCACGTTGATGCCGGTAAGAGTACGTTAGTTGATGCGTTTTTAAGACAGAGTGATGTTTTCCGTGACAACGAAGAAGTTGTAAACTGTATCATGGACTCAAACGATCTAGAACGTGAACGTGGAATTACGATTTATTCTAAAAACTGTTCCGTTATTCATAACGGTGTAAAAATTAATATTGTAGATACGCCAGGCCACGCCGACTTCTCAAGTGAAGTTGAACGTATTATCCGTACCGTAGATACAGTTATCTTATTAGTCGATGCTAGTGAAGGTCCAATGCCTCAAACTCGTTTCGTATTATCAAAAGCTTTGGAAATTGGTTTAAAACCAATTCTATTGATCAACAAGATCGATAAGAAAGACCAAAGAGCTGAAGAAGTTGTAGATGAAGTTTATGAATTATTCTTAGACTTAAATGCGAACGATGAACAATTAGACTTCCCTATCCTTTATGGTGTAGCTCGAGAAGGACGTGTTCAATACGACCTTAAAACTCCAAGCGACAACATCGACCCATTATTCGATACAATCTTAAAACATTGTGATGTATATCCAGATATGGATGAAGAACCTCTTCAAATGCAAGTATCTGCCTTGGCATACGATGAATACATTGGTCGTTTAGGAATCGGACGTTTATATTCAGGTGTCTTAAAACAAGGACAACAATATATTCGTTGTAACCAATCTGGATTGAATGCCAAAGAAAGCTTATCTAAATTATTCGTATACAAAGGATTATCTAGAACAAGCGTTCCAGAAGCACATTCAGGTGATATCGTAGTTATTGCTGGTATGCCAGATATTAGTATTGGTGATACAATCTGTACAGCAGATCACATTGAACCAATGGAACACATTGAAATTGAAGAACCAACTCTATCAATGAACTTCCACGTTAACTCAAGTCCATTTGCCGGACAAAGTGGTAAATATGTGACAAGTCGTAACTTAAAAGAAAGACTTGAAAAAGAACTAGAAGTAAACGTTGGATTAAAGGTTGAACCAACCGATTCAGCTGATTGCTTCAAAGTAAGTGGTCGTGGTGAATTGCATATTTCTGTATTAATTGAAAATATGCGTCGTGAAGGATATGAACTAGCTGTTTCTAAGCCAGAGGTTATCCTACACAAAGACGAAAATGGACACAAAGTAGAGCCAATCGAAGAAGTTGTATGTTTAGCTCCAGAAGAATATTCAGGAACCATCATCAACAAATTAAATCTTCGTAAGGGTGTTATGCAAGACATGTCTGAAGAAAATGGATATGTTAAGATCGTGTATACAGCACCTACTCGTGGTTTATTAGGTTTCCGTTCTGAATTTATCAATGATACACATGGTGAAGGTACATTAGTACGTCGTATTAGTGGTTATGAACCATATAAAGGTGAAATCGCACAACGTATGGAAGGTGCTATGATTTCAACTGAAACAGGTGAAGCTATGACTTACGCCCTATGGAACCTTCAAGAACGTGGTCAATTATTCATTTCTCCACAAACACCTGTTTATGAAGGTATGATCATTGGTCAAAGTTCTAAAAACATCGATTTGGATGTTAACCCATTAAAGAACAAGAAATTAACAGCCATCCGTTCAAGTGGTCGTGATGAAGCAATGCTTCTTACTCCACCAAAAATCTTCTCACTAGAAGAAGCATTAGAATGGATCAACGATGATGAATTAGTTGAAGTTACACCAGATGCGATTCGTATCCGTAAAAAAGGTTTAACAGCTCTAGATCGTCGTAACTTATATCGTCAAAAGATGAATGCTCAATAAGACTTGGATAATTCCAAGTCTTTTTTTCAAGCAAAATATTCACTATGTATACTAAATAAAGAAAAGAAATATTCAAGTTGATGAACCCCTGAAATTTTAAGCATTTATATAATCATTTATATGATCTACGGAAACATTAATGATGTACTTTTAGTCGATGTTTTGTATACTCAAACAAGAAATTTTCCTTTAGCCTTAAGAAATGACACTAAAGATTCTGCCGTTGCATTTATTGACTCTAATCTGCATGCAAGAAGCTTAAGAAAAGCTCGCCATTCATTAGAAGTGAAAGCAACTTATCAAATCAAAAGAATAAGAGAACGAAGAAAAAATAAAAAAACTTATTCTAGAACAATATATGAAAAGTAATATCATTAAATTAAAAGACAGAAAACACTTATAGTATAAGGATTATCTGTCTTTTTCTTTTTTAACCTCTTTAGATTATACTCTAAAATCTTCAATATTCACATTACACTTGCGTCGTATTTGTCGTAACTTTCATGTGTAATGTGCTAAGTTATTCTAAAATTATCAATTTTTTCAAATTTATACCGTAAACTTACGACGTATACGTCGCTAGTACAAGGTATACACTTCTTCAAAGACTTTATTTCAACTGTCGCTCAAACATGTTTATCAAAATTATGTTTGATAAACATATCACTGGATCATACAATTTCTTGTGAAAGACAACCATTATAAGTATATAGACTCTTTGTTTGTTTTTTCTATAGTAATGAATATGTACGAAATATGCATTAGTGTGAAGTCCCCCCCCGTTTACTATTGAACGCAAAAAAGGTAGGTGCACAACACCTACCAAGTTACGCGGGCTCATCACCCTAATACTCATCTATTACCAGCTTCCGCCGCCTCCGCCACCGGCGCCTCCACCAGAGAAGCCACCAAAGCTAGAGCCCATGCTATCGGCTGTACTTTTCATTTGTTCTGTTTGATAATCCATTAAATTCTCATGGATTGGTTCATACATACTTCTTGTCAGCATTCTATAGTAGAAATATGAAGAGTATGGATCAGAATAATAAGAATCATACCAATCTGGTTGTGCCAAAGGAATCGTACTAAATTTCTTTGTCCACATTTCAGATAATCCAAAGACCATCGCATATGGAATCACATCATAATAGTAAGCTGGATTTTCTAAAGATAATCTTTCCAATTGTGGAACTTCTGCCTTTTCAATAAAGTCTTTAAAACCTAATAGTTCAGGAGCTACACTTTTAAAGTAGTCACTCACCACATTAAATTTAGAACTAAATAGAATTGGTAGTGAAACAACCACAATGCCTATCATCATAAATTCAAATGGTACAATACTTAGAATCGAATCGCATTGTCGATATATAAAGTATGCAAGAATCAAAATAAACGCAATACTTAATACTTTCTTTAATACACCCAGTTTATTTTTATTAAATACACCAGTTGCAGCTGCAGAATAATTCATGACCATCATAAGCACAAAACTAAATGTAGCTAAAATGGTTTCAATCAAATTATCTACAATGCTATATCTTGAATTAAATAAGATACATACAATCATACAAATCATGGCTAGAATGGTCGTCGCAAAGCCATGATCAATTGTTGATAAATTCTTATCGCCACTAAATTCATCATTTAAAGCTTCTTTTGCATCATCCATAGCCTTACCAAACTTACTTGATAATTTTGATAATCGCACACTATTTTTCGTTCTAAACAATCCGTTATAAATCTTCTTTTGATGTTTTAAAATAGGTGGTTCATGATTCTCTACTTTTGTAAGTACTAAATCATTCTCTTTTTCAGAAATCGTTAAATATCCCTTGCTTGCCCAATATGGAATCAATGCCATCAAATCTTCTTGATCCACAGACTCATCTACAATTGTTCCAACCATAGCTGGATCCATATCTTTTGGTGGATAAAAATTCACAATTGGAGTAATATGCGTTTTCTTTAATAAGAATGCACGAATCAAACTATATAAACCAAATAGAATGGCCAACCCCAAAAAGACAAATGGTACTTTTGAAGTGGTCTTTTTAGCTCCTACAAAATAGTTCTTTCTTAACTTACCAAAGATCGTAATGGCTTGTTTAGCACCAATATCATAGGCAGAACCACTAATAGAATTCGAAGTAATGATTGGAGTCACATTTAAATCATTTGATTGATTGCCTAGACTTCCACTAAAGATTTGAATGTTTGACATTTCCTTTTCTGTCAAAGCCTTCTCAAATTGAATATCAAAACTAAAGTGATTGATTGTTGTATCCCAATTGTTTCCAAGTACAGAATAATATATAAAATCTAAATCCGAATGATAATCTTCTGGAATCACAATTTTATATGTCAAAGTATATGTATGTGGGCCAATGATCGTATAGTCTGCACTACCAATTTGAATCACACGATTCCCAGAATCACTATCTACATCATACTCATCATTTAATACATTGATATCTTGAATTTTTAACTTATACTTTTCATCACGATTGATATACATCGTTTCTGGAATATTACGATAAATACCATGACGATAACTTGAAAAGTTCACATCAATCACTTCTTTAACATCAATTGTATTATTCGAATTATATGTGGCATTCACCGTATAATTATCAATCGTATATCCTCCGTCATCAGCATATACATCGATACATCCAAAACAAAGTACAAATGCGAATAAGAAGGCAAAGACCTTCTTAAAATTTAACTTGAACATTTTCTCTTTCCGAAGCATTGGCCACTTCAAACATTGTTTTCTTTTCGAAATGGAATAAAGATGCCACAATATTTGTCGGAACACTCATGATCACATCATTATATTCACGAACTAACGCATTATAGTATTTACGAGAATTTGCGATATCCTCCTCGACCTTCTTCAATTGATTTTGAAGATCCATGAAATTTGTGTTGGCCTTTAAATCTGGATATTGTTCTGCCACCGCAAAAATACCATGAATCGCATTTGTGATCTTATTTTCACTATCCATAACATCCTTTGATGTTTTCGCCATATTTCTTTGTGCAATCACCGAACTTAATGTATCCGCCTCATGTTTCGCATATCCCTTCACTGTTTCTACTAAGTTAGGAATCAAATCAAAACGCTTCTTCAAATACACGTCCATTGTAGAAAAACCTTCATCTACCTTATTTGATAAACGAACAAGTTTATTGTAGCTAGACATAAAGAATAGTACTAATAAAACTAAAACAACAATAATAACAATAACTAGAATCATAATTAAATCCTCCTAGATTGATTATACTCTATTTGTGATAAAATGAGAAATATAGAAAGGAATCGTCATTATGTACAAAACTATTTTAAAATGGATCTTACCCATCCTTATTTGTTTATCAAGCTTCTATATGGTTGCACAAAAAACATCAACACCTGAATTTCATGCACAATCCATTCAATATTTAGATGAAAAAAGAAATACGGTCATGACACTTGCTGCATCGAGTGCTGCCATCTCTACAGCCATTACCATTTTACCTGGAGATACAGGAACTCCTATTGCGAATGGATTGGCCGACTTAAGTTCTAAATTCTTATTAGTTCTAGGAGCTATTTATTTGGAGAAATATTCTTTGACACTCACATGTATGGTCACCTTTAAATACATCATTCCAATACTCTGTTTGGCATGGCTAGTCAACAACGTCACTAAATGGGATTGGTTAAGAATTGTATGTATTAAGATTGGTATTATGGCTGTGGCAATGTGTCTAATCGTGCCTTGTAGTGTAAAACTATCCAAGACAATCGAAGCCACCTATGAAACAAGTATTCAAGAAACGATTGATAATGCCAACAACATCCAGAAGAAAATCAAAAAGGATAAAGAAAATAAAAACTTCTTTGAAAAAGCAGCTGAAGCATTTTCTTCAACAGCCCAAAAATATACGAAGATGTTTAACAAGTCATTAAATAATTTCATGGAAGCAACAGCCATCATGATCGTAACATCTTGTGTAATACCTATCCTGGTGATTTTATTCTTCTTATGGTTTATCCAAACCATTAGTGGCATGACAATAAACACAAAGAGTCTTACGACATTCAATCCTGTTTCTAAAGTACAAAAAATTATAAATTCAAAAGAACAATGAATTTGGCATCTTCGGATGCCATTTTTTAATGGAAAACAAAAAAAGTAGAAGCACATGACTTCTACTTCACACTCATATATATTACCAGTCTGTCGCAATATCTAATTGAGTATCTGAATTTTGCGTAAAACTTCCAGTATCACAGACGATTCCTTTTCCTAATGAAGTTTCTACAATTGTACCTCTAGGATATTTATTTAAATCGGCCGCAACAATAATATAATCCCCCAACATTTTCGCACCATCTTCACGAACCCAATACGTATCATTATTTCCCATACCACGCATCATGTCGATAACACCTGACATATTTAAGTTGTAGTATGTTTCTTTACCACTAGGTCCATAATAAATACCACCTGAGGCAGTAAGTGCATTCACATTACTAATGTATTGTGAAAGCGATGGTTGCGAGTAAACGATTTGTGTAACAGCATTATAGTTATTTTGAATGAACTGCATATCATTCAATAGATCTGGCTGTTCCATAATCATTTCTTCAACGCTCTTCGACTCTTCTTGTTTCTTGCTAGATTCTTCCTCGATATCTTGAATCTGTTCTTCGAATTTCTCTTTTAATTCTTCAGTTCCATTTTTTGTATCCACACGCATTAAGATATTTTCATCCGTGCCATTTGACTTGGCATAGACCTTACTTTCTTCCCCAATAACTGATGATGTTGTTAGTAATGTTAATGTAAGTGTTGACATCAATAAACCTGAAACTAACCCTTTTCTTAATAAACTACTCTCTAAATTTTCTTCTTTTATAAAGTTCAAAACACCCTCCAATCTTCCCCTTAAACCTCATAAAATACGAGGCAATTGTTGCCAAATAAATGAAAACAACAATTAATACTATACACAATTCTAAAAAAAATGCAAATTTTGACCTAAAAAAAGGCCGTTTCAAGCCAAAAGTGGCGAGAACGACCCATTTGTAAGCGATGTTTTCAAAGAATGAAAATTAAAAGCCAACTACGTTTAAGATGGCTGCTATAATCAAATTCAAAATCACTTAGGTCAGCTAGGGAAATACTGGTTAAATAACTTATTTATAAACAATATACCCCACATTTTCAACAGTAATATGATTTTGAACACCAACTACATTTTGAATAGCTTCTATTTCTTCTCTTATTTCATTTGGTAAATCTACATAATAGAAAACCCATGTTTTAACATTTAAATCTAGTTTAGAAATCATGTCATTTACATCTTTGCAATAAACAGTATTTTGATTGAATCCAGAATCCGTTTCACCTTTTAAAATCGGATACCAATTCATATAAAATGATTGATTTTTTGCCCTAATTAACATTTTACCATCATCATTCATCATATCTTTTAATACAGTCATATATTTTTCAAATTCATCCTTTTGAATAACAGTACTATCCAATACGATAAGATCAAACTTCATAGATTTAAAAGGATTATTCTCTATATCTAAATAATATTCTATATTCACTCCTTCTAAATGAGTAGATATAGTTGCACATGAAACTGTGTTATTTAGACCATAAAATCCGAATTGAGGATATAAATAAGCAGCATGAAGAATAGCGGCTCCTAGATCACTTTTAACTACCAATATTTTACCATTCTCTTTCTCTACTTCTTTGATTCGATTTAAGTAAAAGGCAACGTTTGACTCAGAATGAGTAAAACAGAAAAAAGAATGATCCTCTTTAAAATTGTATTTTTCTACTAACTTATCATAGTTTTTCTTTAAAATACCACTATAATCTACTTTTTGAAAAGATACAGTTCCTAAATGAATGATGAAAGAATTGTAGACTAATACATTTTGATAATTTTCTTTTAAGATACGTAACGATATATCATCATCTTCAAAGTTACCTGGAAAAAATCTTTCATCCAAATAACCAACTTTTTCTAGTACATGTCTTTTAATTAATACCGCAAAAGCCACCAACATCAGTTTAATTTCATTTCTTTTATTTACGACATTATTTCTTAAGCCAAATTCTTTTAATTCATCAATAGAATCACTTTTAAATACAGATTGTAAATTAGCGCAATTGTTTGTCACAGAACCTGCGGATCCATAATTATCTTTTTCATAAAGACCCATACGCAAAGTGTATAAACTATTGGCACAAAGTATCGTGTCATTATTTAATAAGAAAATATCATTCTCTTTTTTTGAGGCTTTGATTCCAATGTTACAACCACCAGGAAATCCTGCATTAAAATCATTTTCTACCAATACAATATCATCTTGTTGTCTAAGATATTCAACACTATCATCTTGTGAATTATTATCCACAATCACAATTTCTCTTGCCGATTCAGGTGTTGTTTCTCGAATACTTTCAATACATTGTTGCGTTAATTGACGATTATTGTAGCTTAATATGACAATCGATGCTGGTTCTACTTTACCTTGACGATATGTGATTTCATCTAGCTTATTTTGAATTTCAATTTTAACTAATTCATCCTGACAATAAAACAGTGCATTCTCATAGGTTAAATAAGCTTGTTTTAAATTCACATTCTCTAAATATTTGCCGTATTCTAAATATCCTTTATAATCCAATGGATTCTCTTTAATTTTTTCTAACATAACTCTCCTCAAGAAAAAGGCTTAGATTTTATTCTAAGCCTTAAAACCCAATTACGTTTAAGATGGCTGCAATTGCCCAAATAGCAGCTAACAAAAAGTTTAAAACTTTGCCGAACTTTTTATCGCTCATATAAGCCAACGCAAGGCTATATAAACAACAAATTACTTCTAAAACAATAATTACCATCAATGTGTTAAATGTACTAAACATAAATCTCTTCCCTTCTAAACATTTTTATAATCTTGCACATTTTGTGTCATTGCCACATTACGCTGTCTTTCTAGATTCAGATCTAGATGAGATGCATCAAGAATGACACTAATCATATCTTGATAATTATTCGCATCAAAGACAAAATCTGGCAATACATACTTACGATTATGAATCGTTTGATTAAATCCAAGAATCAATAGGTTATGTAAGAATGCTTCTTTAGTGGCATCTACGATTTCATTTTCATAATTGATATCTAAATAATAATCGCATGTGTTAAACAAATTCAGTATTTCACTCGCCTTGCATCCTGGATACAATTGTACATTATCATATTTTTCAAAAGACATCAACTTTTGTGACATTTCTGTTAATGCACAAACATGAAATTTCATATTCGGTAATGCATTAACTAACTCAGTTAATTTTTCAATTCTGTCTGAGTTTGTACAAATCAAAATATTATTTGTATGTTGATTCTCTTTTTCAAAATTATAGACAAAACCAAGTGGTTTCACAATATCCCTATTTGCACCTAATTCAATAAGCTTTTCATACGCTTCCTTTTTCTGAACATAGATCTTAGAAGTTCTTCTAGAATGGCCATCCAAAATAACCTGCATATTTCCAGGAATATCCTCGCGATAGCCTTCTTGCCAGAATAAGACATCACTATGTTCTTTATCTTCTAAACCTTGAGATACGAAGAATGGATTTGATAAAGAGTTGTAGAATAATCTTGTTGGATAAATATCTAATTCAGTAAATAAATGTTTCGCAAATTCAACTTTATTCTTAAAGATATATACCTTATCATTTTGGTTTAAAATAATGTCATGTGTGACAAAGTTTTCAACTACTTTTTCATGACCCGACGCATCATAATAACTACGAGATACAAGCTGACCTTTTTTATTAAAAATAGTCTTAGCATACATGAAACCATCTTGATTATAATGATCACTAACACGAACGACATGCGTATCATCATACCAATCTACAATCTTTACAAGTCTTTTATGTAAAGGAGATGCGAAGAATATTTTAGCTCTTTCATGATTCAAATCATAGACTTGTCCACCCGAATTACTCGCCTTGATTTCCCAATAGTCTGGTACATCAATTTGATTGAAATATCGAGCTTTTCCACCCGCTTTTTTACCACAATAATACGTATAAATACTTGTCACATCATCTGGTAAAAAGCCTTCATCACTAAAAGTTAAAACCGGACCATCAAAGCCAGAAGTTCTAAAACTTTGATACAACATTTGACTCTCTTCATCAAAATTTTCTAATAATAAAACTGGAGTTTCTAACATACAGCTTCCCTCCATTTTTCTTGTACGTTACTAGTTAAAAAATCCTTAGCTACTTCATAAGATACAGAATGACACTTTTCTAAGTCTTGTTTAAATAAATTCACAATACCTTTTCTTAAAGCTTCAACACGATCCTTATCCTCTTCTGGTAAATCAAGTAAATAGCCATTTTCACCATTTCGAATAAAAGTAGGATTTCCATAACGAACATCAAAACCAATAATTGGTAATCCTCCACCAACCGCTTCCATTAAAGTAAGTCCAAAACCTTCACTTGTACTTCCCGCAATATAAGCCTCATACTTTTGATACACTTCACTCAAATCATGTTGACCCATTAAATAAATATAATCAGAAGCATTATTATCTCTTATAATCGTCTCAAGCTTTTCTCTTTCGCCACCAACACCATAAATATCCAAAGATACTTCAGGTACTTCAGCATGAGCTTGAATGACAGCCTTACAAATCCAGTCTACATGTTTTTCACTTGCCAAACGACTAGCTGTAATCAAAGAGAATGGTTTGCGAGTAGAACTAGGATATTTCAATTCCGGTAATGATCCTACAGGAATGGTATATACAACTGGTGTTACACCATAATATTTCTCAAATTGTTGAACCATCAAATCACTCTGTGCTTGTGTTGAACAAATGTAGAAATCAATATGTTTATGCATATTAAATTCATATTCATAGAAATTATTCCATAAAATATAATCCTCATTTGTTTCCTTTTCACTAAAGTGATCCGCATGTACAACTGTACCCACTCTTGCAGGTTTACAATTCATAATGATCGATTGACCAATATCTGTAGAACGATCAATTAATACGGCATCATCACTAGTAAGATTTAATTGAGATACCATATATCCTACGAATTCTTCTTTCGAACAAAGAATCTTATCTTTAAACTTATACATTACACGATCATCATCAATGATTTCTTCATAGGCAACACTACCATTTTCATTAAAGAAACGACGATGATATAAATGAGCCTTATTATCTAATGGCGCATAATATTCTGAATACACACGTCCATATGTAAAATAATCCTTTCGAATCAAGAATCCATTGGAAACCATTTCTACACGATGCACAAAATCATCATGATCATTTACCATATATGCCGTATAGAAATTATTACTTCCACCAAATACATAACGACAAATCTTGCCTTCTCTAGTTTTAGTATAATTTAAATCCGTAAATGTCTTTTCTAAATCACTCAACGAATATGTAACAGGCGCTGTTTTAAAATCCGTAAAGAACGTATATAACCAAATAACTTCCGAATCTAAAAAACCAATATTCTTCGTCATATGTTCCATATTTTCAGAAGGAAACATATCTGTAAATACAAACTTGGCATCAACACCAATATTACGAAACATTCGAGCACGATAGATCTGGGCATATTCAACGCCACTGCTTGCCCAGCCAATGCCTAAATTAAAATTATATATCATAATCAAGAACTCCTTTCTTTAAGGATACAATATAATCATTTCATTGTCTTTACCAAATGAGACTTCTCCCAATAAAATATTACGAATCATCGCATTTTTTATCGATTTTTCCATATCTCTAAAAGAAAGCCTTGCCTCCCTTTGGTATTCATATAAAAGATTACGCTGTGCTGTAGAACGACCAGAAATCGCTGCCTGTAACTGCTGCAAGTAGTCAACCTCTTCAATCCAACCATCATCTAAGGCTTTTAATGTACAAAGACGACAATATTCTGAGAAACGATTACCTAACAGTTCCTTCTTATCACTAAATGCCATATCTGCATAAGATTTCAAATAATCTTTTTTATTCGAAGAAGAAGCAGTAATATTCTTTAAACGATATGACAAATTATCTAAGATATAACGATACATTGTTTTATCATCCATCTTTTTATTTTCTTTTACATAATCCTCTATATTCTGCTTATAAATTTGAATCAAGACATTCTCATCCAAACTCTTTCCATCCAACAAATCATTACGTGTTTTATACATAATCGTTCTTTGACGCTTCATAACACTATCATAATCCACTGAATTTTTTCTTTGGGAAACACTCGACTCATCTTTAATTTTCTGTGAACGATTGATTAATTTCTTAATACGACGCTTAGAAATATATCTTCCTTTATCAATATACTTCTCTAAAAAATCATCACCTAAAATTGTACATACATCATCCTCTAATGAAGTATAGAAAATTGACACACCTGGCTCTCCCTGACGTCCTGCACGACCTCTTGCCTGTCTTTCATCACGTGTATTATTCATTCGGCCAATTCCTAATACACATAAGCCGCCAAGTTCTTTAACACCAGGACCCAAATGAATATCCGTACCACGACCAGCCATACTTGTAGCTACTGTCACGACATTTTTCTGACCCGCTTCCTTAATGATTTCCGCTTCCCAGAACGCATTATTCGCATTCAATACACTATGCTCAATATTTTCCTGTACTAATAATTTCGACAGCATTTCCGTATCCGAAATCAATGATGCGATCAATAACACAGGTTGTCCTGTTTTATGTCTTTTTACAGTTTCTTGAATAACCGCATCAAACTGTTCTTCACTCGTTTTAAAATACTTATCCGGCATATCCTTACGAATCATAGGTTTTCGTGGCGGAATCACAACCACTCTTTTATTATAGACTTCTAAAAGCTCCTCTTTACCATCTTTTATGGTACCACTCATTCCTGACATTTTAGGAAATAAGTTAAATAAGTTTTGATACGTAACGGAAGCAACCGCACGCTGCTCTTGACTTAACTTCAGATGTTCCTTTTCTTCAATAGCCTGATGAGAACCACCACGAAGTTTCATTCCCTTCATTTTACGACCCGTACTCTTATCCAATAGAACAATTTCACCCTGATCTGTTGCGACATAGTCAATATCTTTTTCTAATAAGAAATGGGCACGTAAAGCTAAGACAATATGTCTTAAAATATCAAAATTTTCTTTACTATATAAATTTTCAATACGGAAATAACGCTTCGCATATTCAATACCTTTATTAGTCAACCATACTTTTTTATCTTCAATTTCATAATGCACATCTTCTACTAGAGTTGTCACAAAAAAGTCAGTTATTCCATATAAATTGGATTGAACACGAGGAGAACCCGAAATAACTAGAGGCATACTTGCACTATCTAATAAAACAGAATCCGCCTCATCAATAATCACAAAGTAAAAATCTCGCATAAAACGATCTTCTTTTGACTGTACTAAATTATTTAATAAATAATCAAATCCAAGTGCACCATGCGTTGTATATACTATATCCGCATTATAGACTTCCTTTTTTGAATCATTGTCTAACTTTTCATTTGTATCACGCTTTACACCTGCTTTTACACTCAAACCTAAAAATTTATAAACCTGACCCATCTCTTGAGCATCACGGATGGCCAAATATTCATTGGCCGTAACCAAAATTGAACTTTTTCCTGTCAACCCATTTAAGTACAAAGGCATTGTTGCCGTTAAAGTCTTTCCTTCACCCGTATTCATTTCACATAAATAGCACAAATGAAGTGCAATACCACCTAAAATCTGTACATCATAAGGAAACATACCTAGTACACGATAATCGGCTTCACAACACACCGCAAACGCTTCAGGAAGAAGATCATCCGTTGTTTCTCCATTATTTAAACGTTCTTTGAATTCCAACGTTTTATTCTTCAATTCATAATCACTAAGTTCTTTAACCTTTTTACACTCCTCTTTGACTTTACCCAAAAGAAAGTGTAATCTCTTATCAATTTTATTCATTTTACCCTTCCTTTTCTGTAATCACAAAAGAATGAAAATGCATCTTAGTACCACCCGCATTAATCAGCTGTACACGATAGCTATATGTTTTTAAAGGACACTTAAAATCCATTTCCGGTTCACGAATGATAAGTGTACCCGCCTCATTTTCATAACGATCATAAAATACCATTCGTATAATATAAGATTCAAAATCACTCATATTCACTTGAATATGATAAGAACTCTCCCCATCAATAATTGGTAAAGATGGCTCTGTACGCATCATTTGATAATTTACTTTGGAATACCACTCTTTAATAATTGTTCCCGGAGGCATCAATTCATTTTCAAATTCAATATCTTCACGAGAATGAAACCAAATCTTAGATCCATATAAATAGGTTCCAAACGTATCTTCATTCCATACTACTTTCCATGCCTTATTCTTCATTTGGTTCACCTCGATTAAAATCCGATTTTAAAATATCATCATATTGATTTTTAAACCACGAAACAATACTATACGTATCATCGTTGTGTCTTCCATGAATACCTTTACCAATCACTTGAACACCCACATCATCAATATGAGAAATCAAACGATCATAGGCTGTCATATCATAATCATCTTCTAACATATAAGAAATAATAAATTTAGTTTGAGACCAATCTGTTTTGTCAAACAAATCCCAGAAGCGATGATTCAATACATCCATAGATTGTTCACTCATATCGCCACAATTCTTTGACAACACATCTAAAGAAGTTGGGAAACCACCCGGTCTTGAAATACGTTCATTACGAGCAATATCACCCAAACTAGCCAATGGTTTACCTAATAAAATCGCATGTGGCCTTAATTTACAACCATTATATAAAGCTCCAAAAGTACCCATAGAAAGTCCAGATAAAATTAGTTGAGAACGATCAAATCCAAGTTGATTTAAACAATCTTCAATACCTGAAACAATATAATCCTCATATTCTTTGTCTCCCAAATAGAAGGCTCCACCCTCTAATCGAGCTTCAGATATCAACAAAAATGGTGCTCCCATATTACGCATCATATAGAAGCCTTCAAAACCTTCTTGTGTCTTATAACCACTAAAATACACATTTAAAGGTGGTTTCATATCCCCTGGGTCAAAGTACATAAAGACTTCTTCACGTTTAGATGTAACCTTACGGATTCCTCCCGGTAAAAAAGCTCCATATTCTTTACGAGAATGACGATCATGTAAACCAACAATTTTTAATTTACCTTTACCCTTTGCGAGTAAAGAAATAAATACTGGACCATTCATTCTATTGTTTGTCACATGTACAATTGACTTCAAATCGTCTTCTGAATAAATCCAACGATTTTGTAATGCCGAAATAGATCCAGATTGAAATTGTTCGATTTTTAATTGTATTGATACCGATTCATCCTTCTCATATTCTAACCAAAAATCAATAGTTTGATCTTGAAAAACAGGGATATTATATCTCCAATATGCGATTTGATAAAAATCATCCCCATAATTACCTTCAAGTTCAACACCTGAATATCCATTCCAGAAAACACTGCCCTTAAAGCTTTGCGAAATTGACAAGGATTTTGGATCAAATTTCTCTCCATAATGATTTGGAAAGTAAAGGTGAATATCTTCTTCTATAAATTCCTGTAAAGTTTGAATATCTAGCACTTTTGCACGTCTAGACATGCAAATCCATGTTGTCCATTTGTCTACGTCTACATCCTCTAATAAAAATAAAGTATAAGCACGAATCTTCTTTAGTAAGATATATGCCTCTTCTTTAGTTACACAACGACTTAAAACACCTACATCATAGCTTCTTTCAGTAGCTTCTTCTAAATCGTCTACATAATTCCAATCCACAAAGTCAGGAATATGAAGTGTTAAACTTAAATCTTCATTTCCAACTTGTAAAACACTAATCTTGTTCAACTTGCTCCATAACTCCCTTCCATTTACGAATTAAACTTGCCGTATTATATTCCTTACCTAATTCATAAGAATAAATCATACACTTATTCCAATTCGTAATATTATCCAAATAATATTTTAAACCATTCAACACTTCAGATACTTCTTTGACAATAAACCCATTCTTTCCATCATGTACATATTGCGTATTAAAAGAAACAATTTGCGGAATGGCACTACTAATACATGAAATCTGTAAATATAAATCTGGACGTGCTGTCACATCCACCATAATACGCTGTTCACGTATACATTTAGAAATACTCAATTCATCCACACATTGATCCACGAAGAACTTGATTGGAACTTTCTTATCTCCATCCAAATCAAACTCAGCCTTATCATTTGTCTCTTTTCGAGCCAGTCTTTCATCGAGTCCATTTACTTTTAGTACTTCTTTCGTAAAATTCAAAACCGAATCCACACGATCCCAGTTTGCATTACGCGTGAAGAAATGAACACGAGCTGTTTCATTCATTTCAAAATAAGATGCGAATAAAAGAATCAATTCTTCAAATTTAGATTGTTCAATCGTATCAATAGGAACCAAGATGTTTTGAACTGTCAATTGTTGACTAATCCCAAAATCAGCACGCGTATCAAAAGGTGTAATATCTACAATTGGAAGTTTCTTTTCTGCATAATCTTCTAATAAAGAAATTTTGTGTTTAGAATCCACAATACAATAGTTCGTATTACGAATCAAAGACTTTAATTCAGGATCTTCAAATAATTCCAAACGATTTTGATAAAAAGATAAGATCGTCTTACGCTTTTCAAATAATTTTTCTAACATATCATGATGTAGTACATGCATAGCCAAGCAGAAAATATCATCTGTTGAAGTCATTTCATCTAAATATGTTGAAAATACTTCTTCAATCAAAGATTCCATGGAATCATAGCTCAAGCAATTAAACTTAAATCTTTTATTATCAATCAAATAAAATGGATTCTCAGAATTAATTTCAATATGCCCATCCTCAAAGAAATGACACATTTTCCAATTCCCTTTTCCATCCAGATATTGTTCATAAATAGCTTGGTTATTTTTGTAAATAATAGTAACCGATAAAAAGCCTCGATCATCATATACATTTTTACGGACCATCATATTATCTTGATACAAAAAGACTTCAATCATATTTCCATCTTCACCAAAATGTACTTCCGCATATTTCATATTATTTACATATGCCACAATACAAAATGGTGTGTAGACAAATTCCGTATGGTCTGGCCACATTAAATCATGGAAAGATAAAATATCAACTTGTTTTCTTTTGATTTCTTGTATCGCATCAAAACAAGACCAATATGGAGCATGGAATACACTCTGTCTATGAAGAAAATGTCTAAAGTTAGGACTATACGATAAATTCAAAATCTTATATTCCATAATATCATTACGGTTAAACATCTGAATCTGTTTAACACTATCATCAAATTCCGTTACTGCACGACGTACGTAAAAGTATTGTTCATTTTCTTTATATTCATTTCCATGATACCAGGAAGGTACAAAATACATCATAAATATTACCCCCTAAATAAATGGCTTATATGAATCAAAGTCACGATAAGCACGAATCTCTAAATACAATGTACAAATAAAGCCAGAAAGAATCATAAAAGTAGATGGAAGCATAGCCACAGTTGCATCTACAATACCTTGATACTGTAAATACATACAAAGACTTAAACAACTACACATTATTCCGCCACTAATAAAACTAAATATCAAAACCCATTTACGAAGATAACGACGGGTCGCCTTTCCTGCAGGAATTCCTTCAATGCAGTCTCCAGTTTGTAGTAAATTATCTGATAGATCTTTAGGGTTAATAAATAGCAATGCCAACAAAACCGAAAAAGCAAACATTAAAACTACATAAACACACATTCCAAATGGTTTAGACATATTTAAATTTGCATAAATCCAATTTATATTTTCATTTGATTTAAAAAAATTGTGTACTACCGCAACAATTACTTGAGGAATCATAAAAACAGCGGATCCAAACATAATTGCCATAAAACCAACTGGATTATATTTTATAGCTAAATAATTCTTTTCGGCATGTACATTATGTACAGAAACTCTTTGAACAGGAATTCTTTTCTCATGCATTTCCATAAAGATCATTATCACAATCATGATTAACGAAATAGTTAATGGAATACGTAAAGATTCTAACGATGATTTCATTAATGTACTCACTAATGTTTCTGTCATATTCACAATAATAATCGGTGCAAATCCACCAACACCATATTTTTTATTTTTCATCAATAAATATTGAGCAATACATGCACCAGCCATCAATTCAAATATAACCACTAGAATACTCATTATATCGCGATTAATATAAACTAAATCTAAAGCATAGTAAATTGACTGAATCAATGCTACAACGAAAAATAAACCCGTAATTAAATAATTTAAACTTTTAGGCGAAGTACGAGCTCTAGATTCTTTTGAACGCACAGCTTGTAAAATTGTTATAGTTAAACTCGCCGTAATATAAGGCGAAATACCCAAACTCATGACATAACATCTTTTATTTGACCCATTTACTGCAAGGGATAATACAGCCCCTAAATCCAACCCTAAATTATCATAGGCACTCATATCAATTCCATTCAATGGAATTCTATGACAAACAAAATAAATTAAAATAATAACAATTGAAAAAAGACATCTATTTCTAACTAAATGCGTCTTTTCCTTCATAAACACCACTCCTAAAAAAATAACAGCAACTAAAAGTTAGTTACTGTTATTTTATCATTATTTCATCTTTTTATCTTTAGATTCTTCTTCTTTTTCTTTCTCTTTTTCTTCTTTACGACGCTTACGAGTCTCATTAGAAGAAATCAATGCACCAATGATTGGAATCCAAGACCACCATACTCTATGAGCAACATCCAACGTTGACTTAGGCATCTTTTCTTTTTCGATTGTCTCTTCCTTAGCCTTAGGAGTTACATCATCCTCTACAGTTTCTTCCTCACTAACTCTTGGAGCTACTTGTAAAGGTGCACGAGTATCAACTACAACCTGACGATAAGCAATTCCGCCACCTGCAGTGCTTGTAGAAACACTTGTTGCGTAGCTTGCTGATGTAGAAGCACTTTCACTTGAGCTTAGTGATCCGCTTGTTGAATCTACTTCACTCTGGCTAGCTGAAGTACTATCTACTTCTGATTGTGAAGCACTTGTTGAATCTACCTCAGATTGACTAGCAGATGTACTATCTACTTCTGACTGACTAGCTGAAGTGCTATCAACTTCTGATTGACTTGCTGATGTTGAATCTACTTCTGATTGGCTAGCACTTGTTGAATCTACCTCTGATTGACTTGCTGATGTTGAATCTACTTCTGACTGACTAGCTGAAGTGCTATCAACTTCTGATTGACTTGCTGATGTGCTGTCTACCTCTGATTGAGATGCGCTTGTTGAATCCACCTCAGATTGACTTGCTGAAGTACTATCTACTTCTGACTGACTAGCTGATGTGCTATCTACTTCTGACTGAGAAGCACTTGTTGAATCTACTTCACTTTGACTAGCTGATGTGCTATCAACTTCTGATTGAGAAGCGCTTGTTGAATCGACTTCGCTCTGGCTAGCTGATGTGCTATCAACTTCTGATTGAGATGCGCTTGTTGAATCCACCTCAGATTGACTTGCTGATGTGCTATCAACTTCTGATTGACTAGCTGATGTACTATCTACTTCTGATTGACTTGCTGAAGTACTGTCTACTTCTGATTGAGAAGCTGATGTTGAATCCACCTCAGATTGGCTAGCTGATGTTGAATCTACTTC
>NZ_CAKVJB010000007.1 GCF_934754935.1 uncultured Holdemanella sp.
AAGTAAAAAATGAGCGTAAGGCCTTTAAACAAAAGGTTTGCGCTCATTGTTGCGTTATATAACTGTCGAAAACGGGAATAGATGATTTTAAATTTAAAATATATTCTCTTAATGAGATATCATCTGATAATTCAAGAATTTTTCTTATTTCTGATAGTTCATCCTGTGCTTTATTACGCTGGCCTTTTATTTTCGTGATGTAGTTTAATTTGTCATTCAAACGGTTTTTTAAATCAAAATAGTAAACGAATAGACCAACTGTTTTAGCAATGGCTTTATCGATTTTTTCATATCTGTCATTGGCAATGAACAAATATAATCTCCTAGTCTTGCTTTGCTAACACACATTATATTGGATGTGTTTGCTTGACCATCTAAAATAATCGTGCCCATGCTATCTGTTTGTGGGGTAATATTAGCTACACAAGGTAATGTGCTATTGTCATGGGTGATCGGAATTACAATTGTATTACCTGAGTGTGAATTCGCAACGTTATTTTGAATAATGAGTGCTGGTCTTTCTTTTTGCACTTCATTTCCAATACCGCAACCAAAATTACAGCGATAAACTTGTCCTCTTTTTATAGTTCTTGTACTTGCATTTTGTGCAATAGAATCTAAATAAAGTTTGGTTTTCAGCCAATCCAACATTCTTTGAATGTGCTCGAGTTCAATGTTCATTCTTATATTTCCTCCTCTTGTTTTCCTAATATGGTATATGAATAATTGACATTATGAGTGGCATTAATTTGAATTAAGCTTAAACTTTTATAAACAAAAGCATCATGTAAACAAATTTTTGATCGAATAATAAGAGAATCAGTTTCTGAAATATGATTTCTAAATTTGGAATGTTTCATTTTTTTATTTTTTTGATGGATTTGGTTATAAAAATGTTACAATTTTTATAACAGAAAATGAAGAGAGGTCTGAACATGGAATTGGTGTTTTTGTATGTAAATTTATCAAGAAGTAACTTTATCGAAAAAAGTGGTTTTAATTTTTCTCCAAATTATGATTTTGAGGTTAATTATAAAGATGGCTATTATGAACTTTCTGAAAACAAACAAGAGGTAGCGGTTTCAGATGATTTTTTTGATAAAGATAGGTGTATTACGAATATCACAGCTATAGTTGGTGAAAATGGTGCAGGAAAAACTACTCTTTTGGATTATATTCTTTTATCAGGTTTAAGTGTAAAACAAAATAAAAATAAAGAATACTATGATTATTATATGGATGAGTTTGAATATAAGAAACAAATCGTGATTTATAAAGATGGCGATGAATTGGTTTGTTATCATAGTATTAATAATTTTATAGAATTTAAAGATCCACGGATAAAGTATATTAATGTTAATAAAGATAAAGAATTTATTGATAACTTAAAAAATAATACTGGATTTAAGAATATGACTAAAATCTCTTTAACAAATAGTTTATATTCAAAAAACGAAATATCAAAACAGGGGCGTCTTGATACGATTACGTTAAATCCAAATACCATAAATGGGTTGAAAAATTCATTTTTTGAAAAAAGCGTTTGTTTTGATAAATCGAAATATGATGCGTTTAATAAAATACCTACCATTTTATCTGGATATAAAGATACAAAGGATTTTCAGAATATATTAGATCTGTGGTATACAAAATATATTTTAAGTAAGAATGAAAAAAGTATATTTGAAAATCTCGTGAATCGAGATATAACGATTTCATTTAAAAATGTTAAGGTGTATTTAGATAAATGGGATGAAGAGTATTTGAATCATTATAAAAAGGATGAATCTGGTCTGATTTCATTTCGTGATACATGGGTAAAATCAATAGTAAAAGTTGAGGGAGAATCACACAATGTTGATATAGCTTTAAATTTATACGAAAATTTGCTTTTTGAATTAATCACATATAAAGGTATAAAAAATATAGGAGTATTTGGTAGTAACCAAGAAATGATTGAATATATTGAATCAAATGTAAAATCTATAAACGATACTTTGTATTTTAAGAATGCCTATAATGAAATAAAGGCTTATGAAAAATGCTTAAATAATTGTATGCAGTATCCTTGTTTATTGCCTAGGGATGATTCGGGTTATGTTTTTAATAAAATCATTAAACCGAAAAGTAAAGAGCTTTCTGAATTTTTGGATTTAGTTGAGGACGCATTTTTAAATAGCGAAAGTTCGTTTGTTTTAAAATATATTGACATTGGAGGACTTGATTTTTCTAGTGGAGAAAGAGCTTTACTAAACTTTTTCTCATGGATGCATATACTTCCATATTTTAATAAAATTCAAACAGAAATAGAAAAAAGTCTATTTGATAACATTTTATTGTTGATTGATGAAATTGATTTATATTGCCATCCGAGTTGGCAACAAAAATTGTTGTATTATTTGATTCAAGAAGCGAAACTAAACTTTAAAGGTAAAAATGTTCAGATTATATTTACAACACATAGTCCTATTGTATTATCGGATATGCCTAGATCAAACATTATATATTTGAAGCATCAAGATGGAAAATTGGTTATAGATGGAAAAGAAAATCATAAGGAAACTTTTGGTACAAATATATATAAGTTATTTGATGATGCTTTTTTCTTGGAGAAACAAGGTCAGGTTGGTCAATTTGCAAAAGGGAAAATTCAAACTTTGATTGACAAAGTAAGAAATGTGGATAAATTAGATGCTGAGCGTATTAATCGATTAAAACAAGAAATATCTATGATTGGTGAACCTTTGATTCGAGAAAAGCTGATTTCTATGTTGGTAAGAGTTAAATTTAATGATGAAATGAGTTTAAAAGAAAAGAAAATTAAGTTATATAGAGAAAGAATCAAGCAATTAGAAGGTGAATAATATGATACCGGTGCGTTTTAAAGGTAATGAAAAAGATGTGGTTCAAAAACTATGTGGTGATTTATTAAAAAGAAAACCTAGT
Organism: uncultured Holdemanella sp.; assembly: GCF_934754935.1. GTDB lineage: Bacteria > Bacillota_I > Bacilli_A > Erysipelotrichales > Erysipelotrichaceae > Holdemanella. Next base: position 2,947 of record NZ_CAKVJB010000007.1, read on the forward strand.
CAAAAGAATAAAAATGAATACAAGCGAAATTTGATACGAATAAATGAATGGTGTCAAAAACATATTATTATTGATGGTAAAAGTCTTAGCTTTGGAGAAGTTGTAAAGGCGGATTTTGAGACGTTAACAAAAATTGTGAGTATTCTTGAAAGAGAAAATATCCCTGATGATGATAAAGACTTTCTTATTGATTATTTATACAAAGAAAGATTTTCGGATAAAAAGTATAGATTGGAATTTATGGATAGTTTAGGAATTACTGTATGTCCGTATTGTAATAGAAATTTTGTAAACTCTACTAAAGAAAGGACAATGTGTCAATTTGATCACTTCTTTAACAAAAATAAATATCCTTTGTTGGCAGTTTCTTTTTATAATTTGATTCCGGTTTGCAGTAGTTGTAATCATGCTAAGGGAGAAAATGAAATTAAGTATTCGCCTCATGATAAAAAATATAAAACGAATGATTTGGTAAACTTTGATTTTTCAATAATTGGAATGGATTATCTATTTAATGATAAGGATTTAAAAATAGAGTTAGATGGAGATAAAGATTTTAATCAAAATATAAAAGCTATGATGTTAGATGAAGTATATCAATTGCATACAGATGTTGTGCAGGAATGCATAAAGAAAACAATGATTTTCAATCCAGATTATCTTGATTATTTATGTACAGAATACAAAGATCTATTTGATTCTAAAGAAGAATTATATAAATTAGTGTTTGGTAATTATATAGATGAAGAATCCTTTGGTAAAAGACCATTAGCAAAATTAATGCATGATATATATGAAGATTTATTTGATATATATTATGGTGAAAAGTTTGAATAGATGTAGGAGGTTGAAATGAAAAAATCAGTATTATTACCAACAGATGAAAATTTACTTTTAACAATTAAAGAAGATATACTAGATAGAAATGCAGAGTTAAATAGCTTTTGTCATTTATTAAGCACTCAAAATTCAATGAATAGCATTGCACTTGATGGTCGGTGGGGTAGTGGTAAAACATTTTTTGTGAAGCAATGTGCTTTACTAATTAATGCGAACAATTCTTTAAGCAATATAGATAGGAATCTTGCACAATCTATACTAGAAATAACGAAAAAATTAAATTCTTTTGATGAACTACACGATAATCAGTTATTAGCTGTATATTTTGATGCATGGGAAAATGATTCAGAAGAAGATCCAATTTTATCATTGATTTATCGACTTGCTCAACAATTGGATTTAAAAACGAATAAATTTGATAAGGAATGTATTGCTGATTTAATTTTAGCAATTGCAGATGCGATTATGGATAGACCAATTTCTAATGTTTTAAAATGTGCAAAAGGTAAGGATTTCTTGGATGTAATTTATAAGAGTCAAGGATTGAACACAACTATAACAAAATTCTTCGAAGAAGGTTTGTTCAAGAACGCAGAAAAAATTGTTATTTTTATTGATGAATTAGATCGATGTAGACCAAGTTATGCCGTTCGCTTACTAGAACGTATTGAACATTATTTTATAAATGATCGTATTACATTTGTTTTTTCTGCAAATTTGGAACAACTACAACATACAATAAAGAACTTTTATGGTAATAATTTTGATGCATGTAGATACTTGGATCGTTTCTTTGATTTACGTATATCTTTAACTCCAATAAATACTACTAAGTATTATAATTCTTTAAATCTAAGTAATAATGTTGAAATTGATAGAGTGTTGATGAGAATACAACAAACTTTTAACATGTCTTTAAGAGAGCTTTGTAAATTTTATGATTCAGTGAAAGTATCTGGAATGAAAAGTTATTTTAATGAAACGGAAGACTTTATGTTTAAATATATAGTTACGCTTTGTTTAGCGTTGAAAATCACAAATATAACTTTGCATGATGAATTTATTGAAGGTAAAAACATTCAACCATTATTAGACCTATATATGAATGATTTGGGTGAATATGTAATTTATCAATTAAGAAATGGCATGGACATAAATAAAGATGCAGGTATAAATAATTATCTTGAAATAAAACAGGACTTAAAAGATTTGTATGATGCGATTTTTATAAAGAATTATACATATAATTATACTAGTACCGTTATAGGAGCAATGGTTTTTACGAAAGATTCTAAAAAATTTATTCAGTATGTTGAAAGTTCTTTAAGTAATTATTCGTGTTATGATGACGAATAAGGAACAATATATTGGTTGATTGCTGAAAGATAGAGAATTCGACATATATTAAGTGTAACCGATTACATTACTATGGTTATAAAACAGTTGTTAACTTTATTGATAAATGTCTTTATATAAAGTAAATTTACTAAAAAATATTTTTGAATTGTTATATAATGTTTATGTATTTAAATATGGGTAATATTAAATATATTTAATGTTTTAACCTAAGTTTAAGTAACTAATGTTCATTGACAATGGTTTATATTAGGGTAAAATATATTAGCAACTGTTATTCTTGGGAAGGGTACGGTTATTTTTTGGAATCAATATTTATAGGGTACATGTATAGAATATTAAAAATAGCTGGTTTTCCGCATTTTTAATTGAATTGTTCATCTTTTTATTTGCTTTAGGTAGGGAGAAGTGTATCTATTTATAGAATGATTATGTATTGACTCGTGTTTTTTGCGAGTTTTTTTTATGGAATGGGAGATTTGGATGAGTAAAAATAGAAAAGAAAATAATACGCGTTGGTCTTTGGTTGTGTATGATGTGATTGTTTATGCGATATCTTCCTTATTATTAATATGGTTGTATGGTGGAAACGAATCATTAACAAATTCAGAATCTTTAAAACTAACAATCCTGGCATTTGCGATTATCTTTGTATGTCGTTTAATTGGACATATTTATGGTCAGATTTGGCGTTATGGCGGTATTCAAGGCTATATTCGTATGATTGTTTCAGATGGTATCGCATTTATACTTCTATATGTAGTTCAAATGGCAATGCCAATTCAACGAATGAGTTTTGCGAGAACGCTAAGTTTAGTATGTGTAAACTTATTGGGTTCAATTACAATTCGTATGATTTATAGATATTGTTATTTATATAGTGATAACGTAACGAAAAAAGGTAAGTTTCTTGCTAAGTTACTATATAGATTTTCAAATATTGAAACGGATACGAATAAAGAAGTTCAAAAAATCAAGATTGCGATTGTTGGTGCAGGCCGTGTTGGTGCTAGTTTTGCAGAAGATTTATTAAATGATGAAAATGCAGTTTATACACCACGTTGTTTTATTGATATTAATAAAGACAAAGCCGGTAGAGAAGTGCATGGCATTCCAGTATGGTATGCGGATGATACGACTTTAGAAAAGTTAAAGGCTTATGAAGTACAGGAAATTGTATTTGCGATTCCAACTATGGATGTAAACAAAAAGAAATGTTTATATGAACATTATAAGAATGCTGGATATAAAGTAAAGGTATATGACTATCCAACACTTTATACAGCAGGAAGTAAGCGTAACTTAAGAGAATTTGATATTGAAGAATTGTTGTTTAGAAAACCATTAGCTGTCACAAATGAAGCTACGAATGCTTATTATAAAGATAAGGTAATTTTAATTACTGGTGGTGGAGGATCCATTGGATCTGAACTTTGTAGACAACTTGCTAAGATGGAACCACGATTGATTATTATCTTAGATATTTATGAAAATGGTGCTTATGATGTACAACAAGAATTAAAGATTGCCTATGGCAATGATTTAAATCTTCAAATTGAGATTTGTTCAATTACACATAAAAAAGCATTAGAAAAAGTATTTAAGAAATATCATCCTCAAATTGTGATCAATGCAGCTGCACATAAACACGTTCCTTTAATGGAACATAATTGTGTGGAAGCTATTTATAACAATGTATTTGGAACAAAGAATTTAATTGAACTTTGTGAAAAATATGAAGCACAACGCTTTATGATGGTATCTACTGATAAAGCAGTAAACCCAACCAATGTGATGGGAGCCACAAAGCGTATGTGTGAAATGATGGTTCAATCTGCTAGTACTTATGGAAAAGTAAAATATAGTGCAACTCGTTTTGGAAATGTTTTAGGAAGTGCAGGAAGTGTAATTCCGTTATTTAAAAGACAAATTGCCAAAGGTGGTCCTGTAACATTAACAGATAAACGAATTATTCGTTATTTTATGACTATTCCAGAAGCTAGTCAATTAGTACTACAATCGGGTGCTATGGCAAACAATGGAGAATTATTTGTACTTGATATGGGTCAACCAGTAAAGATTTTAGATTTAGCACAAAACATGATTAAACTATCAGGTGCTCATGATATTGAAATTGTAGAAACAGGATTGCGTCCTGGAGAAAAATTATATGAAGAACTATTAATCAATAGTCAAACATTAACAAAAACAGATAACGACTTGATCTTCATTGAAAAGGATACACCATTATCTAAAGAAGAAATTGACAAAAAACTTGAAGTATTAAGAAACGCAATTGAATCTGAGGATGACAATGATGCTAGAGAAGCATTAAGAAGTGTTGTACCAACATTTAGAAGACCAGAAGAAATAAATAAGCAAGTAGCATAGAAGGGAAGTAAAGAACATGAATTATTTAATAGTAGTAGCACATCCTGATGATGAAGTACTAGGAGCGGGGGCTACAATTCATAAATTAATTAAAGAAGGACACAATGTAGCAGTAGCCATTATGGTATCTCAGGCTGCAGCTAGAAAAGATTTATCTTCAACATTAACTTCTGATGAAGAAGAGGCGTTGAATTTGTTGGGTGTTAATAAAGTATATCATGCAAACTTTCCGAACATTAAGATGAATACTGTTGCACATTTGGATTTAGTGCAATTTGTAGAGAAATGTATTGAAGATTTTTCAGCTGATGCGATTATTACACATCATCCTTCAGATACAAATAATGATCATGTTCAAACCTCTTATGCTGTACAAGCAGCAAGCAGATTGTTTCAAAGAAGAGAACATCTTCCTCAATTAAAACAACTTCTTTATATGGAAGTACTTTCTAGTACAGAATGGTCATTTGATTCTTCGGCAAATCGTTTCATGCCAAATTATTTTGTGGAAGTAGGTAAAGAAGGAGTCGATTTAAAAATCAAAGCATTATCAAAGTATAAGGGGGTAATGCGTCCTTATCCACATCCACGTTCAAATGAAGCGCTAGAAGGTTTAGCAGCATATAGAGGTGCTCAATCTGGCTGTAATTATGCAGAAGCTTTTGAAGTTGTTTTTCAAGTATTTTAATAGGTGGTTGTTTTAATGAAAAAAAGTATTAATATATTAGCAATTGTTGGATTTTGTGGAGCGTGTATTTCTTTTTATATAGGTGCTGGGTTTGCGACTATGCAAGAAGTCGTTCAATATGAAGCATCATATGGCTCTTTATTTATTGTAGCAATAATTGTTGCTGCCTTAATTTATGTATATACAAATTTATCTTTTGCGACAAATGGAAATAGATTAAATTTAAAACGTGGTGGAGACATTTATGGAATTTACTGTGGTGTATTTGGACATAAGTTTGGTAATGTAGCCGCAAAGTTTTTTGATTATTTTTCTGCATTATTTTGTTATATGAGCTTTGTTGTTATGTGTGGAGGAGCCAATTCAACTGTTTCTCAACAATGGGGTTTACCAATTGGAGTTGGTGCTATTTTATTAACTATTCTAGTAATTTCTACTGTTGTTTTTGGATTAGATGGGATATTGAATTCTTTAAGTAAAATCGGTCCTATTATTATCATTATGATTTTATTTGTTTCAATCATAACAGCAATTACAGGGTTGCCGGATTTAGCATCTAACATGGCTAGTGTTGATGCAGGAAATTATACGAATGTAATGAAACAGGTGGGGAATGGAAATCCTATCGCTTCAGGTGCATCATATGGTGGATTTGTAATCTTATGGTTTGCAGCATTTTTAGCTGAAATTGGAGCTAAAAACAAATTAAAAGATGTAAATATCGGAATGCTGCTATCTACATTTTTTATTTTTGGAGCAGCAAGTGTATGTTGTATTGCTTTAATTGGCCATATTGATGTTACTGCAGCTTCTGACATTCCAGCTTTAGAACTGGCAAAACAGATTTCTCCAATTGTGGCACAGATTTTTGCTATTGTTATCTGTGCTGGAATTTATACGTCTGCTGTACCATTGTTATGGACTGGAGTTAGAAAAATTAGTCATGAAGGAACAAAAGAATATAAACTTATAACTGTTGTTGCTGGTATTTTAGGTTGTATTATTGCATGCTTTATTCCGTATAAAGGTTTAGTAAATGTATTATATGGACTTAATGGTTATTTAGGGTTTATTCTAATTTTCTTTATGATCATTTATGATATTAAGACAAAGATGAGTTCAAAGTAGGAGTTTGATTAATGTATAGATTGGTTGGTAAAAGAATTATAGATACTGTTTTGTCAATTATTGGATTGATTATTTGTTGCATTCCAATGGCAATAATTGCATTATTAATACATTTTGATAGTGAAGGACCTGTTTTATTTAAGCAAGAGCGTTTAGGTAAAAATCAAAAAGTGTTTACAGTATATAAATTTAGAACAATGTGCAATCATGCTTATGAAATGGGTGGTGTTGCTACTCGTTCAGATGATGCAAGAATAACTAAAGTAGGAAATATATTAAGAAGAACAAGTCTAGATGAATTGCCACAAATGTTTAATATAATTAAAGGTGAAATGGCAATTATTGGACCTAGACCAATATTACCTATTGAGTTTGAAGAATATAAATCAAATGAAAAGTATGTTCGTAGATATGATGCATTGCCGGGCATGTTTTGTACAGTAGATATAGACTATCGATCTTCATCAGATCGAGATTTACAATTTACTATGGATGCAGATTACGTTAATAATATGAGTTTATTTTTAGATATAAAAACATTCTTTAGTATTATTGCTCCTGTTTTAAGTGGTAAAAATGTATATCATGAAGAAGTAGGAAATAAAAAATAAGAGGAGAGGTATTTTATGTATAATGGACATTTAGTTATAGTATTTGCGATTGATCATTATAATCCTTTAGGCGTAATTAGAAGTTTAGGAGAAAATGGTATTAATCCTATTTATATTGCTGTTAAACATAGAGTTGAACTTGGAACAAAGAGTAAGTATGTTGAAAAAGTTCATAGTGTTGATACTATTGAAGAAGGATATAAAGTATTAATCGATAATTATGGTGAAATATATAAAAGTGGAAAGAAACCATTTGTATTATTTTCAGATGATAAAACAACTGGGTATTTTGATTTACATTTAGATGAAGTAAAAGATAAATTTATTACGTATAATGCAAACAATACACAGGGAAGAATTATGGAATATATGGATAAAAAGAATATATTAGACCTTGCTGAAAAACATGGTTTAAATGTTCTTAAATCTGTTGTTGTTAATGTAGGTGAAATTCCAGAAGGTTTGAAATATCCTGTTATTACTAAGGATATTAATCCAAATGCTGGAGGATGGAAATCCGATGTATTTATTTGTAATAATGAAGATGAGTTAGTTGAAGCGTATAAACATATAACTAGTAATGTTATCTTAATTCAGGAATATGTAGAAAAGAAAACGGAAATTGCATTTGAAGGATGTACTGTTAATAAGGGAACTAGTACATTATTAGCAATTAAATCAACATATGTATATCCAATTAAAGGTTATTATAGTCCATATATGCGATGCGAATCTTTACATGATATGTCAATGAAAAAATCTATTGAAGGAATGTTTGCAGAAATTGGTTTTGAAGGTATTTTTGAGGTTGAATTCTTAGTGGATAAAAATGATGTTCCATATTTTTTGGAAATCAATTTTAGAAATTCTACATGGAGTTATGCAGCAACTGCAGCAGGTATGCCTTTACCATACATTTGGGTAAAAAGTATGTTAGACAATAACATAAGTGCTGATAACTATAAAGAAGTTCCTGATGGATTTACAGCTATGGTTGAGCCAATTGATTATGGTAAAAGAATGGAATTAGGATTATCTACACCTAGTGAATGGTTAGCTGATTTTAAACAGGCAAATTGTTGTTTTTATTATAATGAAAATGATTTAGAACCATTTTATGAAATGGTAAAAAACTGGGAAAAGTTAAGCTAATGAATATTTTGATTATTGGTAAAAATAGTTATATTGGTAAAAATTTAAAAGCGTGGTTAAATCAATATCCTGAAAAATATGAAACGTCTACGATTTCAGTTAGAGATGATAGATGGAAAAGTTATGATTTTTCAAAATTTGATACAGTTATAAATTGTACAGGTGTTGCACATATTAACAATATTCAGGAAGATATGAAAAATCTTTTTTATTCAGTTAATCGAGATCTAGCATACGAATTAGGTAAAAAAGCTAAAATAGATGGTGTATCTCATTTTATTCACTTTAGTTCAATGAATGTATATGGTGATTATTGTGATAATGTTTTGAATCGAGATTCTGTAAATCCTACCAGTTTTTATGGTGATAGTAAATTACAAGGAGATTTAGAATTAGAAAAATTAAGTGATGATTTATTTATAGTCTCACATATTAGACCACCTTTTGTGTATGGAAAAAAATGTAGTGGTAATTTTAATACAATTAGTAAAATTGCACACTTAACTCCAATATTCCCAAACTATAAAAACAAGAAGAGTATGATATATATTGATAATTTGTGTGAGTTTATACGTCTTATTATTGATGATAAATTAGGGGGGGTGTTTACTCCACAAAATAAAGAGTTAGTTTCAACAACTGATTTAGTTGCTGAAATTGCAGAAAATAATAATAAAAAGATTGTATTCACTAAATTGTTTAATTGGATTTTAAAACTTGGTAATAAAAAAATTAAAATAATAAGACGTGCATTTGCAAATGATTGTTATGATTTATCTTTGTCTGATTATTTTGATTTTAAATATTGTATAGTTGATTTTAAAGAATCGATTAGAAGAATAGAAATTGAATAGAGAGGAAATTAATATGAATCAACCAATTAGAGTGTTAAATATTGTTGGGGAGATGAGCCCTGGTGGAATAGAAACACTAATAATGAATATATACAGAAATATAGATAGAACTAAAGTACAATTTGATTTTTTGCAACATGAACCAAGTTACGAAGGTTCTTTTAATGACGAAATTGAAAGTATGGGTGGAAGAATATATAAGATGCCTGTATTGAAAACATTAACGAAAACGTATTATTGGAAATTGTTTGAGTATCAAAGAGAATTAAAAAAGTTTTTCACTGAACATCCCGAATATCATATAATACATGGACACATGACTAATACAGCAGCTATTTACATGCCTATTGCAAAAAAATATGGCAACGTAAGTTGTTTTATAGCACACAGTCATTTAACTCAATCAAGACCTGGTTTGTCGGGAAAGATTACTGATATTTTGCATAAACCAATACCAAAATTTGCTACAGATTATTTTGCTTGTTCTGAGATGGCAGCTAAATGGATATTTCCAGAAGATGCTATAAAAAGCGGTAAAGTTAAAATAATAAAAAATGGTGTAGATCCTAAAAAATTTTATTTTGATTACAATAAAAGTATAGAAATTAAAAAAAAATTTGGATTAGAAAATAAAATAGTAATCGGAAATGTAGCACGATTTAAAACAGAAAAAAATCATACTTTTCAAATTGACATCATGAAAGAAATTGTAAAAATCAGATCTGATATTGTACTTATGCTTGTAGGAGATGGAGAGTTACGACAGCAAATAGAAAAAAAAGTTAAACTACTTCATCTTGAAAATAATGTTATTTTTTTAGGTGTCCGATCAGATGTACCTGACTTAATGCAAGCTATGGATTTATTTTTACTTCCATCTTTGTATGAAGGTTTGCCTGTTGTTGGTGTTGAAGCTCAGGCCGCAGGACTTCCTGTTATAACTTCAACTGGAGTAACTACGGAAACCGATATAACTGGTAATGTAGATTTTTTAGATTTAGATTTAGGTGCTGCTTATTGGGCACGAAAAATTTTACAAAAAATAGAAGTATTTAATAGACATGACATGTATGAATATATCCATAATAATGGTTATGATATTGTAGAGACTGCAAAGTGGCTTCAAGATTTTTATATTAGGAAACACTTTTCAAGTAAGGATGATTAAATGAATAGTTTTATTGTTTCTAGAAAAAATTTGATTTTAATATTATTTGAATTATCTTTATTATTATGTGCAATTGTTCTTAATAATCCTATTGTATATACTATTTGTTCGTTGATATGTTGGATTGTTAATTTTTTTTATTGCTTATTTAATCTAAAGAAACATTTTTCCTTATTAGCATTTAATGTAGGATATTTTGTATTTATATTGGGTGGGTATACAACCAGTTTAATTATTAATCACAATTTTGTTTACTTTGCAAATTCGTATTTTACAAGTTCTGAAGTAGCAATTCTTCATGCTTCGAAATGTGTATTGTTATGTCTAATCCTAGTTAATTGTAGTTATTTTTATCTTAATAAGTCAACTATAAGTGATAAAAAGATTTGTAGTATTACATTAAAAGATTCTAATATACCAAGAATGTTAAAGCAAATAATAGTTATGATTCTGATATTAAGTTATTTTTGTCAATTGCTAGGTGCTTTTGAGACTTATAATCTTGTAAAAAGGGTAACATATTATGCTAGTGATAATTATCTATCTTCTTTACCATCAGTATTACAATATACGGCTTCATTGTATTATATCGCTTTATTTATGTATTGGGCTTTACTACCAGATAAGAAGAAAACCATATTTTCATTTATAACACTAGGATTTCTTGAACTAATTATTTTAATGTCCGGAGAAAGAGGAGAACCAATTAGTGCTCTATTTGTGACTGTTTTTTATATTTATTATAGGAATAGACATAATATTAATGATATAAAAATAAGTAAAAAAATGCTAATTGTGGGTATTTTACTTATTCCCATATTTATGACCGGTTTAGAAACTTTATCATATTCTAGAGATCAAAAAGAATATGATGTATCAATTACTCAAAGTGTAGAAGATTTTTTAGAATCGCAAGGTGGGTCTGTTAAAATAATAGCTAATGCTTATGATTTAGATTATGATATAGAAATGTTAGTAAATGGAAAGCGTTCATTTGTTCTAGGGGAACTGAGATATTATCTTAAAAATAATGTTTTTGCACGATTATTTACTGGTAAAAAAGTAAGACTTAGGAACATTGAAGATGCACAATCCGGGGATAATTTTTTAAGAAGTTATGGATATACATATGCATCTACATCTTATTTAAATGGAGTTGGCTCTGGTTCTACTTATATAGCAGAAGTATTCTATGATGGAGGATATTTATTATTAGTTATAGTAAATATTGCCATAGGATTATTTTTATGCAGATTTGATAATGTACACTCTATTGGTATAATAAAGTTTTCAATCATATTTAATATTTTTAGATATATACCATTATTACCAAGAGGTATGATGTTAGATTGGTTTACTAATACTTTTGCTATACAAAACATTTTAGTTTTTTTATTTTTATATATTTTTATCATTAAGGAAGGGAGAAATAATGAGAATTCTATTTATAACAATGGGGTATCCATCAAATAAGAATAGAAGTAGATTGGTTTTTTTACAAAGACTGGTTAATGAAATGGTTGATTTAGGACATGAATGTACAGTAATTGCACCAACAAAAAGATTTCATTTTAATGAGGGATCTACGTGTTATGAAGAAGTACAATCTACCAATAAAAATAATCGAGTACATGTATATTTTCCAAAATATACTTGTTTATATCTTACTTCTAGATTTAAGAATGACATATTTAGTGATTTTAGTGTTCAAAATTATATTGATTCCGTAAAGAAAGTAATAAATAAGGAGCATATTAAATTTGATTGTATATATTCACATTTTGTAGGTACTTCGGCTATAGCTGCTACAACTATTGGAACGTATTATAAAGTTCCTACTTTTGCTGCTGCCGGTGAGAGTGAATTCAAAGATTTTTATAATTATGATCGCGAAAAGACGATAACAGCATTAAATAAATTGACAGGTATTATCTCAGTATCGACTGAAAACAAAGAAATTTTAATAAGTAATAGTGTACTTGATAATTCCAAAATTAAAGTTTTCCCGAACGGAGTAGATACAAACTTTTTTTACCCACGTGATAAGGAAAAATCAAGAGAAATATTTGGCTTTAATAAAAGCGATTTTATAATTGGTTTTGTTGGACATTTTATTGAAAGAAAAGGACCATTGCGTTTACAAAAATCTGTAACCCATTCAGATATTAAAATCGCATATGCTGGTAAAGGTGAACAGGTTCCAGTGGGTAATAATATCATATTTAAAGAGAGTGTTTCTCCCATTAGAATGCCAGATTTTTTGAGTTCAGTAGATTTGTTTGTTTTACCTACGCAAAATGAAGGTTGCTGTAACTCAATTATCGAGGCACTAGCTTGTGGCGTACCAGTTATTTCTTCTAATTTAGCATTTAATGATGATATATTAGATGATACATGTTCTTTAAGAGTAGATCCAAATAATATTAATCAAATTAAAAATGCAATCGATACAGTTTTTTTTGATAAAAATAAATATTTACTTCTAAAGGAAGGGGCTCTAAAAAAAGGGCAAACACTTAGTTTAGAAAATCGTGCAATAAATATTATAAATTGGATGCAAGAATTAATGGAGGTTAACAATTGAAAAAGGTAGTTATTCATGGTGCAACTAACACTTCAAATTTTGGAGATATTTTATTTGCAAAAATGTTTTATAATCAATGTCAAAATTTGGGGTTAAATACTTATTTTCTTAATATCCCGTTTTATGGAATTGGAAAAACTTGCCGAAGTGAGGTAGGTTATGAAAAAAAATTATCGTTGTTTCAAGCTTTAAAATGTGATTATTTAATTATGATGTCTGGAGGATATTTAGGTGAAGACGTTTCATCATTTAAAGATACTTTAAAGAGATATTTCAGATATGTTTTATGGCCAAATTTATTCCTTATGTGCAAAAAATCAGTTTACGTATTAGGTGTTGGAGGTGGTCCAATAGAGTCAAAATGGTTGCGAAAAAGAATTGTAAATGTATTACAAAAAGCAGATGTAGTAACGGTTAGAGATTATGAAACAAAAGCATATTTTGAACAGTATGGAGTGACTCGTAATATATATGTGACTAGTGATACTGCACAAATTTATTCAGGAATATATGAATTGTCACTTAATTCAGAAATGAAAAATATAATGCAAGAACTAAAGGAAAAGAATTATAAAATTATATATTTACACTTGGTATCAGATGAAAAAAAAGATTCTTTAATAAATAAGAATATTGTTAAAGCTTTAAATAAATTTATAAAAACTCATCCAGAATATTATTTAATTGCTGGAAATGATAGTATTGTAAACAAACGTATTGATGAATATGAGTCATATCAAAATATCACTACAAGTAATAAAGTAGGATATAAATATAGTACTAGTCATGATTTAGTTTCACTATTAAATGAATGTGATTTAGTAATAACTACTAAATTACACGTTGGAATACTATCCGCATCATTGGGAAAATCTGTTTTAGCATTTCCAACTCACCGTGAAAAAGTAGAGAGATATTATAAACAAATTGGTGAAAGTGGAAGATGTTTGTCTCTAAAAAAGGTTAATTCTGATATTGTATTTAATATGTTAGAAAATTATCATGATAAAAAAATTGTGTTATCAAATGAAATTCTAAAAAAAGCAATGAAAAATTTAGAATATATCTCTTTAATCAAAGAAAAAAAGGGTGATAACTGTGAAAAAAAGAGCTATAATTAATATTGTTTTTTCTTTGTTGTTACAGTTTGTTACTATTGTTTCAGGATTCATTGTACCTAGAATGATTATAGAAACATTTGGTTCAGAGACAAATGGGTTATTGAACTCGATAACAAGTTTTATTGCTTATATTACATTATTACAATCAGGTGTTGGAGGAGTAATTAGAGCTGCATTATACAAACCATTAGCTCTAAAAAATCATCATGATTTATGTGTGATTTTAAAAACTACTGAAAGTTTTTTCAAAAAGATTGCTTATTTTACAATATTATATATTGTAGTTTTATCATTATTGTTTCCATATATAATTACTAGAAACTTCAGCTTTTTATATACTTTTTCTTTAGTTATTATTGTTGGAATAAGTACAGCAGCACAATATTTTTTTGGAATAACATATCAAATGTTACTAGAGGCAGATCAAAAATCGTACGTTTACTCTTTAGTACAAATTATCACGATTATATTAAATACAATCTCGTCTATTGTTTTAATCAACTTAAATTATTCAATTCAATTTGTTAAATTTATTAGTTCTATTTTTTTTGTACTAAGACCTTTAGCAATTAATATTTATGCGAAAAGAAAATATCACATTAATACTAATCTAGAAATAGACAATGATATGATTTCACAACGTTGGGATGGCGTAGCTCAAGCAATTGCGTATTTCGTGCATTCTAAAACAGATGTGTTTGTTTTAACAATTTTTTCTTCTTTAAGTAACGTTTCTGTATATAGTGTTTATGCATTAGTTACATCCGGCCTCACTGCGTTAATCGAATGTGTGGACAAGGCAGTTCGTGCAGCTTTTGGAAACATAATTGCTTTAAAAGAAAATGAAAAATTGTGTAGTTCTTTTAATGCATATAATTGTTTGATTCATTTATTATCGACAGTTATATTTTCAACTGCTTGTATAACTATTTTTAATTTCGTGCACGTATATACGAAAAATGTAAATGATGCTAATTATCAACAAACATTATTTGGTGTTTTAATACTAACTGCAGAATATATGTATTGTTTAAGAATGCCATATAATGCGATAATAACAACGGCTGGTAAGTTTAAAGAGACAAAAAAATCAGCATATTTAGAAGCACTAATCAATATTATTGTTTCATGTATATTGGTCAAATTATTTGGACTTGTAGGTGTTGCTATTGGTACATTGTTTGCAATGATATATCGATCAATTTCATTTGGATTATTTTTAAGTAGTAATATTTTAAATTTAAATAAGTTTCAACAAATCAAACGATATTTAACATCATTAATAACTTATATATTATCTATTTTTATTTTAAACAATGTGAATGTAGCGGTTGAAGGATATTTCGAATGGGTAGTTTATGCTTTTTGTATATTTATTATAGATACGTTAATCGTATTTATTTTAAATTTATTAATGCGAAAGGAAGAAACTATTAAGGCTATGGGGATGTTGTTAGGAAGGAAGTGTTTAAAATGAAAGTATGTTATCTGGTTTATAGAGAAGATAATGTAATGGTTTTTGATTCGCAAGTTTTAGAATATTTAAAAAAATTGAAAACAAATCCAAATATTGAACATGTAAAACTTGTTTTGTTTAGACATCAAGACAATTTAACTTGCAAAAAGGATGTTGAGAAAAAGATACTTAATTATATTGATGATTATGTAACCTTTGCAACATTAGCACCACCTTTAACAATGTTGCAATTAAATTTAGATGTGTTAAGATTTAAAAAATATATCAAAATGCAATATGAAGAAGACGAAGAAATTGCTGTGATTTGTCGTGGAGATTTTGCCACATATATAGGGGCAAAAGGATTTTATACTTTTGAAAATAGTCGTATACTATTTGATAATCGAGGATTACCTATTGAAGAATCATTAATGAAAAATTCAAATAGTCCTATATATTCTTTAAATAGAAGGATTAAGAAAAAATCAATTTTATATTCAAAGAGTCATTGTGATTTATATAATTTTGTTACTAATTCAATGCGTAATTACGATATTCAACAATATGGATATTTAGATAATATACCTTATTCAATTATACCAACTTTATATAGTGCAGAAAAATTAGATGAAGATTATTTGAAAAAAATAAAAAAAAGAGAAAATTATTTAGAAAATCAATATGTAATCACTTATGTTGGTTCAACAGAAGCATGGCAATTATCAAATAAATTAATGGATACAATCAGAAGTATCTTTGATTTTGATAGAGATGTTAGATTTTTTATATTGTCTAATGGGGATTTTGATGAAGTCAATTCGCTACCAAAAGAATTAAGAGAGAAAATTACAATAAAAAAAGTTCCTCATTATGAAATGAAGTATTATTTAGCTCTTACGAATTTAGGTATTATAATTAGAGATGACAGTATAGTGAATTCTGTTGCAGCTCCAACTAAAATTGCAGAATATTTAACTGCCGGTGTTAAGATTCTTTATAGCGGAAAAATCGGTATTTTAAATGACTTAGATAAAATAACTAAAGATTGTGAGTTAATTAAAATTGATTCTTCTAATGAATGGTTAAATTATGTAGATGAAGATATTAAGAACAAAAACAATTTAAAAAATCAAAATAAACTTATTATAAAATATTTTGACATGGAATATAGACAAGAAGAAACTATTAATTTATTAAAAAAAGCATTTAAAAATAGAAAAGTGAGGTAATTATTATGGTAAATGTTATAGGTTTAGGATATATTGGGCTTCCAACGGCTTTAATGTTGGCTTCTCATGGTGTTGATGTTGTAGGGACGGATTACAATATTGAACTAGTAAAAACGTTAAATGAAGGACGTACTACTTTTAAAGAAAAAGGCTTAGATGATTTATTTCAAGATGCATTGCAATCTGGAATAACTTTTAGTACAGATTATCAAGCAACAGATATGTATATAATTTCTGTTCCAACACCATATGATAAATTTAGTAAAAAAATTGATGCAAGTTATGTAATTAAAGCAGTTGAGAGTGTGTTAAAAGTTGCAACGAAAGGAGCAATTATTGTTATTGAATCTACAGTATCACCTGGAACTATGGAAAAGTTTATTCGACCTACTGTGTTAAACGCCGGTTACGAATTAGGTAGTGATATACATCTAGTACATGCTCCAGAAAGAATAATTCCTGGAAATATGGTTTATGAATTGCTTCACAATAATCGAACAATAGGCGCGGATGATGAATTTATAGGAAATAAAGTAAAAAATATATATTCTTCATTCTGTCAAGGAGAGATAACGGTTACTGATATAAAAACTGCTGAAATGACAAAAGTAGTTGAGAATACTTTTCGTGCGGTTAATATAGCATTTGCTAATGAACTTGCAAGAATCTGTCGACATGATAATATGGATGTTTATGAAATTATTAAAATTTGTAATATGCACCCAAGAGTCAATATTTTACAACCAGGTCCTGGCGTAGGTGGACATTGTATTTCAGTAGACCCATGGTTTTTGGTTGGAGATTATCCATCTTTAACTAACGTAATTAATCAATCTATGAAGACTAATGATACACAACCTGATTATGTACTTAATAGAATTTATGAAATAATGAATGAAAATGATATTAAAGATACAAAGAGAGTTGGACTTTATGGTTTAACATATAAAGAAAATGTGGATGATATGAGAGAATCTCCTACATTACAACTCCTTGAAAGTCAACATAAACATTTAGCGTCAGAATTGAAGGTATATGATCCTTTTATTTCTAGTGATGTTGTAGAATATCAATACCATGATTTAGATGAATTTTTAAAAGATATTGATATGATCGTAATTATGGTAAAACATGATGAAATCAAACAAAATTTGGATAAAATTAAAGGAAAAGTAATTTTAGATTGTCACAATATTATTAATTTACCTGATGTATATCATATTTAATAAGATTTAATAATGTGACAATATTATTTTAAATAAAATTACAAATAGTTAGTATTTAATTTAGAGGTAAGGTAATTATGAAAAAAGTCATGTTAGTATTTGGGACACGACCAGAAGCTATTAAGATGTGTCCATTAGTAAATGAATTAAAAACTAGAAAAAATTTGGAAACAATTGTTTGTGTAACTGGACAACATAGAGAAATGTTAGATCAAGTATTAGATGTATTTAAAGTACAACCTGATTATGATTTATCAATTATGAAAGATAGACAAACTTTATTTGATGTAACTACAAATATTTTAAATAAAATAAAAAGTGTTCTTGAGAAGGAAAAACCGGATGTAGTATTAGTACATGGGGATACAAGCACAACATTTGTTACTGCTTTAGCTTGTTTTTATTTACAAATTCCAGTAGGACATGTAGAAGCTGGATTGCGTACATATAATATTTACAGTCCATATCCAGAAGAATTTAATAGACAAGCTGTTAGTATTATCAGTAAGTATAATTTTGCACCAACTGAACTATCAAAGAATAATTTGTTAAAAGAGGGTAAAGCCGAAAATACAATATATGTTACTGGAAATACAGCTATTGATGCTTTAAAAACAACAGTAAGAGAAGGTTATACACATCCTGAGTTAGAGTGGGCTAAAGACAGTCGTTTAATTATGATTACTGCGCATAGAAGAGAAAACTTAGGAGAACCTATGTGTCATATGTTTAGAGCTATTCGTAGAGTGATGGATGAACATCCTGATGTAAAAGCTATTTATCCAATACATATGAATCCTGTTGTAAGAGAAACAGCACAAAGTATTTTAGGTGATGATGATAGAATACGTATCATTGATCCATTGGAAGTATTAGATTTTCATAATTTCTTAGCAAATAGTTATATGATCTTAACTGATTCAGGTGGTATTCAGGAAGAAGCTCCTTCATTAGGAAAACCTGTATTAGTTATGAGAGATACGACCGAAAGACCAGAAGGAATTGCTGCTGGTACTTTAAAATTAGTAGGTACTGATGAGGAAACTATTTATAAAAATTTTAAAGAATTATTAGAAAATAAAGAAGAATATGAAAAAATGAGTAAAGCTAGTAATCCTTACGGCGATGGATTTGCTTGTAAAAAAATAGCAGACATTTTAGAAAAAGCGTAAATATAGAAAAACAAGTAAATCTTATATTTTTATAAATGTGTTATTTAATGTGGTGATTAGGATATAAATGATTATCTTGTAAGTATTAGTTAAAATAATATGAAGAAAGTATAAGACTTTCTTCATATTTATTTGTTGTTAAATGTTATTCTAGAAGTAAAAAATCCAGTATTATTTGTAGAATAATTTTTAATATTTAAGAATTTAGAGTAGAGTTGAAAAGTAGGAAGTAAATAAAGGAAAAGTCTTGGAAATAGATAAATAATAGCTTTATAAAGCTATGAATAGAAAACAAGGCGCACTAATAATAGTGAAAAATCACTTAATTTTTAAAATTTTCAATTTTTAAACCTCTGCTTTCAACCACGCATCAAGATGGATATTTATCCTGTAATGATTGAGAAGAACCCATTCTTTGGACCATTGCGTAGATAGATGTATCTTGTGTAAGCCGTATGTATTTAATACTGCATTGTTGATTCTTTCAATGCAGGTACGATCTTTGTAAATAGATTTCCATTTAGGTGAACCATAAGAAACAGGACCTTTAAATCTAGGCTCATTGTCTTTGTCTTTAACATAGACAACTCTTCCATAGTCAGAGGTAGAACATGTTTGTGCAAAAGTACAGGAATCAATAAGGCCAGCTTTTAAAGGACAGCGGTATTTCTTTCTGTAACGAGTATAGTCATATCCATCATATATCATGGTGTGGCCGCAACTGCAGACTGGTATACCATCTGAATTGATAGATTCACCGGTTTTAGATTGAATCGATTTTATTCGTTTATTATGATCAATCAAAGGAATGATATTCTTCTCTTGAAAAAACTGATAAATTGAGTTACTGTCAGAAGCGGAGTTTAGATACATATATTTAGGTTTCAGATCTGGATTGATATCCAGCATCTGAGCCGTAGCCGAAACACAGGTCAAAGCATCATGTCGAGATGCGTTTTCCAGAGAGATAAAAACAGGCAGATCAATGTGTAGAGACGGGTTGTGGAAAGAGATATTGTAGAAAGTAAAGCCGAAAAAATACTGAGCAAGATCACTGTCCCACCCAATATCCGCATCCGGTGCAGAGAAACGATAGTTATTGTCAGGATCAGGAGCGTCTTGAACTTTATGTCCGTGACAGGAAGCGTGAACATGAAGGCATGAGCCATCACCAGAAAGAGTCGAATTGGCAGGTTCGATCAGGCCCATATCAAGAGAAGGAATCACGACGATAGCGTTAAAAAGAGATTGCATGGTAAATAACAAGCAATCTATGTCGAACTCTGCACCATTTCTGTATTTATCGCAAATAGAAGAAGTGTTATCTTTGGTAAACTTAATAAGTTTTTCACCTTTGGCAGGCTTATTCTTAAATTTTTTCTTAGTAATGAAAGATTGAGGAGCAAGGTCTGACAAATGAGGATCGTAGCCAGTAAGGCGAATGATAAAGTTATAGTGAGAAGAATTAGGAGGATCAAAAGAGCCGATGAGATACTGAAGCAAAGAATCATTGGCAAGATCATCACACCAAAGTTTGATAGAAGAATACTTAAGATGATTCATCAAGACGAAAGAACGAACTAAAACAGCGGGATCGATAGCGAGTCTGCCTGTATGAGAATAAAGAGGAAACAAAATATTGGAAGCAAGAGAAATATCGAGCTTGCGCAGTTTAGATAAAGCAGGACGATATTTAGATTTAAGAAGTTTTAACTGGGAAACATCAAGATGAGATTTGTGAAAACACAAGAAATCGCGATACTCCCAAATAGTAGAAATATGGTTAAGCATAGAACTGATCTCCTTCACCTTTTTAGAATACGAGCGAAGTAATTCGTGAAAAGTGAGAATAAGTCAATAGAAAAAGCAAAAAAGTGGAGGGAAAGCAAAAAGAAGCTAATAAAAAAGAGCACTGTTTATCAGCTTCGAGAGTTTTCGACAGTGCTCGAAAGAATATGTTAGGAGGATTTGAATGTTAAATTATCTTGATTTATTTGCCGGTGCTGGTGGTTTATCGGAAGGATTTATAAGAGCTGGTTACAAGCCTATAGCTCATATCGAAATGGATAAAGCTGCTTGCTTTACTTTAAAAACTCGTATGGCATATAAATGGTTACACGAGAATTCTCATGAAGAGGCTTATATTCAATATTTGAATAATAGTATAACTAGAAATGAATTCTATGAAACGATACCCAAAAAGATTTTAGAAAGTGTGCTCAACTATGAAATATCGAAAGATAATCTTGATGAGATTTTTCAAAAAATCGATCAAATGCTTGATGGAAAAAATGTTGATTTAATCATTGGTGGGCCTCCTTGCCAAGCCTATTCTATAATAGGAAGAGCTCGTGATAAAAATAACATGGTTGGGGATTCTAGAAATTATTTATATATTTTATATGCAGAATTTTTAAAAAAATATCGACCAAAATATTTTGTTTTTGAAAATGTTGTTGGTTTATTATCTGCTAAAGATCAAGATGGAGAATCACATTTTAATAAAATGTGCTCATTGTTTAAAAAATGTGGATATTCAGTGGAATATAGAAGACTAAATGCAAAAAACTACGGAATACTTCAAAATAGGGAAAGAATTATTATTATTGGAAAGCTTGGAGATTATCAAGACTTTTATCCTACTATTCCTGTTACAAATAATCATTATTTTGTTGAAGAAGTTTTTTGCGATTTGCCTGTAATACGTGCTGGGGGAGGATCCTATGGTCTTTTGTCTACATTACATTATTCTGGAAGATATTTGTATGAAGCGAAGATAAAAAAATATGATTTAGAGCCTGTAACACTACATTGCGCTCGTTCCCATTCTAAACAAGATTTGGAAATATATAGAATAGTCGTACAATTATGGAATAACGAAGGAAAGCGCTTAAGCTACGTAGAATTACCAGAAAGACTTCGTTCTCAAAAAAATATGACTTCTTTTTTGGATCGTTTTAAGGTTGTTGCCTCTAACTTAACATATTCACAAACTGTAGTTGCTCATATATCTAAAGATGGTCATTACTTTATACATCCGGATATTAATCAGAATAGGTCATTAACTCCAAGAGAAGTGGCTCGATTACAGACATTTCCAGATGATTATTATTTTGAGTCCATTTCAGGTAAACCGTCTAGAACAACAGCTTATAAACAAATTGGTAATGCAGTTCCAGTTCTTTTGGCTGAAAAAATAGCGATTGCGCTATTGGAGGTGTGGTAATGGAAAAAAATAATTTAAAGGATATTTCATCTATAGAGAATCGATTAGAAGAATTAAAAAAAGAAAAAGAAGAATTACTACAAACTGTATCTAAAATTGATGGTGCGTATTTAAGTTCATATGAGATTCGTCCTACTGGACGTCATTTATTAACGATAGGTGAAGATTTAATTCAAGATCAATATGCAGCTATTGTTGAGCTCGTAAAGAATTGTTATGATGCAGATTCTCCTGATGCAACGATTGTATTTAAGAAAATACTTGATGAAGATTGTCTTGAAATACGAATAGAGGATCATGGACATGGAATGTCAACAGAAGATGTTATCAATAAATGGCTTGTTCCATCAACAAATTACAAATTAGAAGCTCGTAAAAGCCCACGTGGACGTATTATGCAAGGACGGAAAGGTATAGGAAGATATGCATCTAGTATATTAGCGGATGATTTAACTTTAATTACGATTGACAAAAATGGAATAGAAACGACTGCGTATATTCAATGGCATGAAATCTCTAAATATAAATATTTAGATCAAATTAAGATTCCGGTAAAAAGAAGGCAAACAGAAAAATCGTCAGGTACTACTTTAATTATGCGTTCTAAGTTAAGTGAAAATAACTATTGGAATGATGACAGAATAAATAAATTAAGGTTTGAATTAAAAAAATTAATTCCACCTAAACCAGATAATTTAATAGAAGAGGAGTTTAAAATATTTCTTAAATTTGTAAATTTTTATGATAATGAAGTAACAGAAGAAACTATTAATCCGTATCCAATTTTAGATTATTATGATTATCGTATTTATGGAAAGGTATCAAAAGATGGCATAGGAGATCTTTTCTATGAAAATCATAAAATAAAGAATGCTGCTATTGAAAAGATTGAATTAAATAAAGGAAATACACAATGTGGTGCTATCGAGATAGATATTCGTGTCTATGATCGTGATAAAGATTCAATTAATCAATTGATTTCTAGAGGTTTACGTGATGAGAATGGTAATTATGTAAGCAAACTACAAGCTCGTCATTTATTGGATAGTGTAAACGGTATTGGAGTATATAGAAATGGATTTAGAATACGTCCATTGGGAGATCCTGAGTTTGATTGGTTAAAATTAGGTGGACGGCGTGTGCAAAATCCTTCAATGAGAATAGGAAGTAATCAGGTTGTTGGTTATGTACATATTCAGTCAGAAGAAGACTCAGGGCTAGAAGAAAAAAGTGCTCGCGATGGCTTAAAAAATAATGAAGCTTATGAAGCTTTAAAGAGAATAACTATTGATATAATTAGAGAATTAGAAGCCAAACGATTTAATTTTAGACGACAAATGGACATATCACTAAATTCCAATAAGAATAAATGGAAAATCGAAAAATTATATAGCACAGATTTAAGTGATTCAGTATCTAAAACATTAAAAACGGCGGAAGTATCTGAAGATTTGATTAATCAAATTTCAGACATTATTTCTAAAGACAATATTAAGAAGAATGAATATTTTGATGATATTAAACAAGAATTAGCTATTTACCAAGGACAAGCAACTTTAGGGAAAATAATTAATATAATTTTACATGAAGGAAGACGTCCACTTAGTTATTTTAAAAATCAAATACCGAATCTTGAGTTTTATATTGATGAATTTGCTAAAAAAAGAGATGATTATTCTTATGAAAAAATCAGAAAAATAGCGAACGGTATTGGCGAGAATGCTCAGACTTTTGTAAAATTATTTAGTCGTTTAGATCCTTTAGCTGCTAAAAAGCGAGAAACAAAACATGATTTTTCAATTTGTGATGCTATTGAAGATGCGTTAGATATTTATAAAACAGAACTAGAAAATAATGATATACATATAGATTTACAGTATAGTGAGAATATTGTTTTAAATGGATGGAAAGAAGATATATTTTCTATTTTTGTAAATTTAATAGACAATAGTATATATTGGATGTTAGAAAAAGAATGCAAAGTTAAGAAAATTAGCATAAATGGTATAGTAGAATCAAATGGTTTTAAAATTGATTATTATGATACAGGTCCAGGCATAAGTGATGAATTTTTAAATACAGGAGTAATTTTTACTCCTGAGTTTACGACAAAGCCAGACGGCATGGGACTAGGGTTGGCAATAGCTGGAGAAGCAGCAAATAGAAATGGTTTGTCAATAACCGCAGCACATATAGACAATGGTGTACATTTTATAATAAGTACACAAAGTGAGGATAGTTAAATGTATAATTTTTTACTCATAGACGATTATAAAGGTGAAATAGATTCCTTTAAAGATACTATTGAAGTTTTAAATAAAAAAAAAGGGGAGATTTTTTATAATTTAGCCATAGCAGATAGTTTTGCGTCTGGGATGGAAAAAATCAATGAAACATTCGATGGGATTATAGTAGATATACAATTAGATAACAATAAAAGTGGAAATGAAATCATTGATGAAATCATGAAAAAAACTCGAGTTCCAGTTGTTGTGTATACAGCTACTCCAGATGTACGAGATGATTTAGAGTCGATTGTGAAAGTTTGTAAAAAAAGTGAAATTTCCCAAGAAGAAATAATTAATTATTTGTGTGATATTTTGGATACAGGTTTATTTAATGTACTTGGAAGAATGGGTATTATTGAACAGAAAATGACAGAAATTTTTTGGGAAAATTTATATCCATTACGAGAATTATGGATGGAATATAAATCTAAGGATATAAATACAGAGAAAGTGCTCTTAAGATATGCTCTTGCAAATATACAGGAGCACTTTGATATAACAGACAATGGCACTGAAATGTCTGATAACATTTATTTGACAGAAGAAATGTATATTAAATATATAAATACTGTTGATTCTGTTAATAGAGTGCAAACTGGTGCAATTGTAAAAGGTAAAGATGAGAATGAAAAGTATTTTATAATTTTATCACCTCCGTGTGATTTAGTTCTTCATAAGGGTAAATTTAAAAGTGATAGAATTTTGCTTTGTGAAATAGATAGCTATGACGATTTGAATAAAAATTTAATTTCAAAGGCTACCAATTCGAAGGATAAACAAAAAAGAATTGAAGAAATAATACAAAATAATCGAACAAGATACTATCACTGGCTACCTAGAAATATTTTATTTGAAGGTGGATTTATAAATTTTAGAAAAGTATCATCTTATTCACAGGAAGATTTTAATGAAAAATTTATGGAACCTAAATTTAAAGTACAGGAAGCTTTTGTTAAAAATATTTTAAATCGTTTTTCATCATTTTATGGAAGACAGGGACAACCTGATTTTGATTTTACAAATGAACTTAAGACGAATAAAGATATATTTAGAAAGTTGAAATCTGAGGAGGTTAGTCTATGATTATAAAAACTATATTTGTTACTGGTGCATCAGGATTTATTGGATCCAATTTATGTAAGAGGATTTTAAAAGAGGATTCTGAATGTAAGGTTATCGGTTTAGATAACATGAATGATTATTATGATGTGCGTATTAAGGAGGCTAGATTAAATGAATTGTCTGGTTATTCGAATTATACGTTTATTAAGGGAAACTTAGCAGATAAGGAATTGATTGATTCAATCTTTGATAAGTATCATCCTAGTATTGTAGTTAATTTGGGTGCTCAGGCTGGTGTTCGTTATTCTATTACGAATCCAGATGCATATATTGAAAGTAATATGTTGGGTTTCTACAATATTTTAGAGGCTTGTAGAAATTATCCAGTAGAACATTTAGTATATGCTTCTAGTAGTAGTGTATATGGATCGAATAAAAAGGTTCCTTATAGTACGGATGATAAGGTGGATAATCCAGTTAGTTTATATGCAGCAACTAAGAAGAGTAATGAATTAATGGCTCATGCGTATTCTAAGTTATACAATATTCCTAGTACAGGATTAAGATTCTTTACTGTATATGGTCCTGCTGGACGTCCAGACATGGCTTATTTTGGATTTACAAATAAACTAGTGAATGGAGATACGATTAAGATTTTTAATTATGGAAATTGTAAGCGTGATTTCACATATGTAGATGATATTGTAGAAGGTGTTATTCGAGTTATGAATAAAGCTCCAGAAAAGAAGAATGGTGAAGATGGACTTCCTATTCCACCTTATGCTATCTACAATATTGGTAATAGTAATCCAGAAAACTTATTAGACTTTGTACAAATTCTTTCTGAAGAATTAGTAAGAGCAGGTGTATTACCTGAAGATTATGATTTTGAAGCTCATAAAGAATTAGTGGCTATGCAACCAGGGGATGTACCAGTAACATATGCTGATACGAGTGCTTTAGAAAGAGATTTTGGCTTTAAACCACATACTCCATTAAGAGAAGGCTTAAGAAAATTTGCAGAATGGTATAAAGAATTTTATATGAAAGAAGACTAGTTCTTCTTTTTATTGAATGTAAATTGGTTGAATGGATCAGTTTATATTCAATAAAAAGAAACACTAAAATTTATCAAGTATATGAGAATTGTTAGAGGTTAAGAGATGGCAAATATAGATATAAAAGAAAAGATGTTTGATTTATTAAATAACACTAAAGGTTTATATTCTTATATCGCAATAGAGAAGTTAGTGACTGTTATGATCACTGATTACGTTAAATCTCAAAATAAACATGTTATAGAAAACCATTACAAAGGTCCTGATATGATTTTACCGGTTGGAATCGATGATGAAGAAGGTTGTATTGCTGTTGAAATTAAAAGTATGAGACAAAAACAGATGAGTCTAAAAGTTATATATGACACAATTACACGATTTGCGTTTGATAGAGGAGAAATAAATAAACTTTTAATAATTTTTGTTAATGAATTACCATCTGAAATAAGAGAACGTATAAAAGAAAAAGAAGAGCAATTAAATTTCGAATTGATAATTTGGGATATTGATGATTTAGTTCGTATATTCAGTAAAAATGAGATTTTGTTTTTTGATACTTATAATAATTTAAACTCGATTTTATTAAGGGACACAGTCCAATCTGGAATCAAAGCTAATAATGATGATTATTTAATAAAAAGAAAAAAATATATTGAACAATTGAAAAGTCAATATAAAAAAGATAATATAGTACTTTTTGTTGGAGCTGGAGCATCTTATGCGGCCAATATACCAACATGGAATAGTTTAATATCTGAATTATATGTTTCTTTAATTGATAAGCTATTAAAAACTCATCAAATCGAAATAAATGACGAAGATAAGGAGAAAATAAAAGAATCAGTAATTAATCAGAATGGAAACTCCCCCTTAATTCAAACAAGATTTTTAAAAAATAGTTTTAAGGAAAATTTTGATGAATCCGTTAGAGAGATTTTATATAAAAATGTTGTAGAGGCATCAGGCTTATTAGAAGAAATTGGACAACTATGTATACCTAATAGAGGTAAATTAGGTATTCGAGCTATAATTGATTATAATTTTGATGATTTAATTGAAAAAAATTTAAAAAGGCTAAGAGTAAAACATCAATCCATATATGCAGAAGCAATGCATCCAGATTTGGATGCATTGGGTGTGTATCATGTACATGGCTTTTTACCACAAGACAAAGAAGATTATAATGATTTGGGAAATACATTATTAGTATTTTCTGAAGATGGATATCATAAATTGATGTTAGATCCATATAATTGGGCTAATATTAGTCAATTAAATTTTATGGTAAATAATACGTGTTTATTCATAGGATTATCTATGACGGATCCGAATATGAGGCGCTTATTAGAAATAGCAGCTCAAAAAAAATATGATGATGATTTATGCCAACATTATGTCATTATGCGACGATTTAAAATAAATAATTCTGGAAAATCTGAATCAATAAAGCGCTTTGAAAATGTAAATGAGTCATTACAAGAGGATTTTTTCAAAAGCTTAGGAGTAAATGTTATTTGGGTTAATGACTATGATGAAATTCCAAATCTATTAAAACAAATAAAAAGCTAATATTTTGAAATACTAGTATATTTGTAAAATGATGTTTTTTATTGAGAGGAGAAACAATGTCAAATAACTTTCATAATACCGATAAATCTGGAAAACCTAATATATCTAATGACATACCAGAATCTGTTTTGTCTGCAAATACTTTTTTTCATTATGTTGATAAAATTAAATATATTTATGAAATACTTGATACACAACAAATAAGTCCTCGATTTACAAGAGAAGATTATTCAATGTTTAATATAGGCTTTGATGATTTGTATATTGCAGAAAAGTGTTTTTGTGATATTCTTTTACATCAAGTAAAAGAGCATAAAAAAGAATATGGGAATTATTGTATTGGTTTTAGTAAAGAATGGGGATTATCAAAGGGTTTGCAGCCAGTTATTTATTTCAATAAACAAGATAATGAATTTCTATCAATGATTGAAAGAAATTTTAAAACATTAGACAGTCTTTCTGATGATGAAGCAGATATTATGGGAGATATTCTTGGATATAATTTAAAGTATTATAAACCGGTATACGGTAGAGATTTAAAAACAAACAAAAATAAAATATTTATGGATGAAAAAGAATGGAGATATGTTCCAAATATTGATTTAGATTTTTCAGAAGTTCTCACAGAGGATGATTTAGCATTTACTAACTCAACAGTTAGAGAAACATATAATAAAATAATTAGTGAAATCTATGCTTTGAACTTTGAATATTCAGATATTAAATATTTAATCGTTAATAAAAAGTCCCAAATACAGAGCATGGTAAAACATATTGATAGATTAATTGTTTCGAATGACGTAAAAAATTTATTAAAGACACGAATTTTATCTTGGGAAGAAATAGAAGGAGATTTATAATGGCTAAATTTTCTAAAAATTTTAAAAAAAATGCACATAACGATAAACTACCAGAATCTGTGTTAAGAGAAATAAATAAGCAGTTTAAGAATTTTGAATATGAAGAAAATAAAAGTGCGTATATATTGGTTCCAAAGAATAAAGGTACTTTAAGTTTTGTTGATTTTGAAATCATTAATAAGAAACTTTATCAAAATAAATTGAAAAAAGAAAATCCTTCTTTTGATGAGATTTATTCTTATTCATATAATTCTCAAAAGAGTTTTGATTTAAAAGAAAAAGAGAATTCTTATATAGTTGTAGATGGGCAGAAAAAAAAATTGTCCGATTTAGTAATTTCAAAATATAATATTGTAAAAGGAACTGAAAAACTAACTATAACACCTGAAGCCATGAATGAATCTTATTATTTTTTTATAGGAACCAGTAAAACAAATGGTATAAAAAGACATTTTGCACGTCGTCCTATTGATTCAGCAAAAGCACTCAAATATGAGAGTATAGATTCAAATGAAAAAATACATATTAAAATGATTTTAGAAAATCATATTATTGGAATTAGTTTAACATTAGTTGATGAAAATATTCATAGTGCTCAGGATTATCTGGATTGTCTAGAAGAAATAAATCAACTATATAAAAATTTCTATTTTAATAATGCGGGTCCAATTTCTTTTAAGAATAGAAAAAGCGAAAATATATCAAAATTAATTTACTATTATAAGAAAATTGTTGAATTAGAGCAAATTTTAAATTTAAAATTCGAAATTGAACAACATGCAGTTACTGTAGCAGATTTCAAAAACATGGAAATTTTGTATCGTAGTTTAATTGAAAAAAAGCCTTGGAGAATAAAGGAAAAGTTAAAAAATGTGAAATACGATTGGCCACAAACACCAGATGAAATAAAAGATTTATTAGAAAATAAAAAAAGAGATTTTGCCCTTAGTTTTGAGAATAAAGAAAGCATAACATTATGCAAGATAAATTTTTCGTTGTATATGTTGTATGTATATTTTAACCTAAGTGTTTCTAATATTGAAACAATTTCTGATAATGAAAAAATAGTTTATTTTGACGTAAATAATAAAGATACATACGGAACTTGTATAGGTTTTGAATTAGAAAATGATTTAATAAACTTCATGCAAAAAGAAGATTTTCTTTCGAAATTGACCGAGGCTATAAGTTTAACAGAATCTTAAAATATTTAGAAGGTGGAGAAGAGTCCTTTAAACATAAAGAGTTTGTATATGCACCTGTATTAAATAACTAACGTATTTATGATTCTTGGATAAAGTGTATAATTATTATTATGAACTTACGTGATATTTTAGAGTTATTTACAAATCGGGAATTAGCAATTGCTACTTGGTTGATCTTATTTATTATTTTAATTAGTACTCTTAGTATACATAATCAAGAATTAAGAAAATCTATTTTTGATGTTTTTAAAACTTTATTAAGTAAACCATTAAGGATATTGATTATTACACTTGTTATTTATTTTTTGGTGGTTACATATTTGTTTTCTATTCTCTCATTTTGGAAAAACACTTATTTAAAGGATATAGTATTATGGTTTACACTTAGCGGTATCTATTTTGTAATGAAAAGTGTAGATAGCGATAATAGTGGACATTACATTAGAAATTATATAAAACAGAATATACAATTTTCTATATTTATAAATTTTATTGTTAGCTATTTTACTTTTTCTTATTTTGTAGAATTACTATTACAGTTGTTTTTGTGTTTATTGATTATTTTTAATGTATTTACGAAGGAAAAAATTGAATATAAAATTGTGTATGATTTATCAAATATATTGTTAGTTATATTGGGCTTGTATTTCTATGCAAAAGCATTTGGATCAATTTTAACTCAATACGATGAACTACT
The DNA here is from genome assembly GCF_934754935.1 of uncultured Holdemanella sp. Taxonomy (GTDB): domain Bacteria; phylum Bacillota_I; class Bacilli_A; order Erysipelotrichales; family Erysipelotrichaceae; genus Holdemanella. The sequence continues at coordinate 33,888 of NZ_CAKVJB010000007.1, forward strand.
GAATTTAGATACATTTATTTCATTTTTAATCCCATTTATTTACATGATTGTTTTTATTCCACTGGCTTTCTTTTTTGAAGTTTATGCTATGTATGAAACTTTATTTTTACGATTGTCTTTTAAGACAATTAAGGATAAGAAGTTACTAAATCATAGAAAATGGGAGATTTTTAAATTATGTAAATTATCTATTCCACGAATTCGTTATTTTGAAAAGAATTTTTTATTTAAATTTTATCAAAAAATTTCAGAAGAAGAGGTCCAATCTATATATGACCAGTTTTTAAATTCTTATAAGGAAGAATTTAAATAGTTGTTTGCACTAATGCTTTATTATTAGTTAATTAAGAAAGGAGTGATTAAATATGATTGATGATACATTTAAACCAGGTGGGAAATATGAGTTTAATAAGAAAGAAAAAGGAATTCATGTTTCAGATGGAATGAGGTTTATTGTGAGTAATAAGGTGATAATGCCTTACGATATGTTTTTAGATAGAATTGTGCACAAGACTGTAGGCCCAATACAGTTTAATTGTGAGAATAAAAAGCTATTTAGTTAAAGGAAGGATGATGTTTTATGAAAATAGCAGTTGCAGGAACAGGATATGTAGGATTGAGTATTGCTTGTTTGTTATCTCAACATAATGAGGTAAAGGCAGTGGATATTATTAAGGAAAAGGTGGATTTAATTAATTCTAAGAAGTCGCCTATTCAGGATGAATATATTGAGAAGTATTTGGCTGAAAAAGATTTAAATCTTGAGGCTACTTTAGATGCAGAATATGCTTATTCGGATGCTGACTTTGTAGTTATTGCTGCACCAACTAACTATGATAGTAAGAAGAATTTCTTTGATACAAGTGCAGTAGAGAATGTAATTGAATTAGTATTGAAGTACAATCCAAATGCTATTATGGTTATTAAGTCAACAATTCCAGTTGGTTATACGGAGAGTGTAAGAAAGAAGTATAATACTTCTAATATTATTTTTAGCCCAGAATTCTTAAGAGAATCAAAGGCTTTATATGATAATTTATATCCTTCTAGAATTATTGTGAGTACAGATGAGAATGATGAAAAGTTAGTTAAGGCAAGTCATGAATTTGCTGCTTTACTACAGGAAGGTGCTATTAAAGAAAATATTGATACTTTATTTATGGGCTTTACTGAAGCTGAGGCTGTTAAGTTATTTGCGAATACTTATTTAGCTTTGCGTGTATCTTACTTTAATGAACTAGATACGTATGCTGAAATGAAAGGGTTAAATACTCAAGATATTATTAATGGTGTTTGTTTAGATCCTCGTATTGGATCTCATTATAATAACCCTTCATTTGGATATGGTGGTTATTGTTTGCCTAAAGATACTAAACAATTATTGGCTAATTATCAGGATGTACCTGAAAACTTAATTGAAGCGATTGTTGAATCAAACCGTACTCGTAAGGATTTTATTGCTGATCGTGTATTAGAAATTGCGGGTGCTTATGAGGCTAATGATTCATGGGATGAATCTAAAGAACATGAAGTAGTTATTGGTGTTTATCGTTTAACTATGAAATCAAATAGTGATAACTTTAGACAGAGTTCTATTCAGGGTGTTATGAAGCGTATTAAGGCTAAGGGTGCTAAAGTTATTATTTATGAACCTACTTTAAAGGATGGAGAAACATTCTTTGGAAGTAAGGTTGTAAATGATTTAGAGAAATTTAAATCTTTAAGTCAAGCCATCATCGCCAATCGTTATGATAGTTGTTTAGATGATGTACAAGATAAAGTATATACTCGTGATTTGTTTAGAAGAGATTAATGTAGGCTTAACAGATACATTGGTGACTTGTTAATATATTCGACATTAATAATGTCGATTTAAGATTTATTGTATAGGTGTAAACGAAAGAGAGACTACACTTATGACAAGAACTTCAAAATATTTAAACCAAGATACTATTGCTGCTTTACAAGCTTTTCAAATCGAAAAGATTGATCGAGAAATCACTGACTTTTTAGATACAAACAGTAAAATGAATACGTATCATTTTGACTACTGTCCTAAATGTGGATGTTATCATCCTCGTTTGGTTAAAAGCGGTTTTGCCAACTCTGGTAAACAGATGCTTCGTTGTAAAGAATGCGGTAAACGTTTTGTTATTGACCGCGGTCAGCTTACTTTTTATTCTCACCAAGACCAATCTAAATGGAATGAACTTATTCTAGATACATTGAATGGTGTATCTCTTAAAGAAACGGCTGCTAAAATCAATGTAAATGAACGCAATGTTTTTAATATGCGCCATAAACTATTGGTTAGTCTAGGTACTGAGGAATATCCCATACACAGTAGGTAATGAAGTTGAAATGGATGAAAAGTATACTCCATACAATCATAAAGGAACTAAGATTGATGGAGTAGAACCTAAACATCGTGGAACACCTGCCACAAAAAGAGGATTATCGAATCAGCAGGTATGTATCATTACTGCAATACAGAGATTTGGACATACAATTGCCAGAACATTAAATTATGGCAAGCCATCATCCATAGATCTATTAAGATTTGGTGAATGTCTTGAATCTAAGTCTTTTGTAATGCTAGACGGATCTAACAGTTACAACGAACTTTTAGAAAGTAAGAACTGCACAAAGAAAGTGTTAATCAGTCATGAGTCTTATGATAAGTTCAATCATTTAAATACAGTGAACAGTTTCCACAGTACGTACTGCTAAGATTGAAAAACATCTTTAAAATCACTTGTTTAATGTATTTGAAGAACGAATGGTTACTCGTGTAAGTGACAGAATTATAGCAATGTCATCAAATTGCTTGTTAAGCCTTTTAATTTGAAAATTTTACTTGATTATATATTGTGAAAACCAATTTTTCGAGTTAAGTTCTTAGAGGTGTTTATATCTAACTGTTTAATTTTTGGAGAAGGAGAAAAATTTACTTATGAAAGAAAGTACAAAAGACTATTTAGTAAATATTTATAACAATATTCCTAAAAAAACAAAGGCTACCTGTTTAAAATTCTACTATCAATATAACAATGTTAATGTCAATGTATATTTTGACGCATTTGATAGTCAAAGTGTAGGCTTAAGTATTGTTCTTGCTGCTGAAAAGAATTATTATTATACGCCTTTAAATATTTTGAATACTGGTATGATAACAGAGTATTTGAGTGAAATTCCTCATCAAATACTTGTAAAGATCTTAGTTGACAATCGTTTAGATGATTTCTATGAAAATATGGAAAAACATCTTTTAAATGATAAGCCACATTTTATTTACTATAATGAGGATACCTACTTTGTCAATACTATAAAATATGCTAAAAGTAAATTAGATTTACCTTTCTGGTGGTATCTTCGTAAATCTCCTATGACTAAGGATACTTTAAATAAATTAAATGCTAGAGCAGATATTACATTTGACATATTACGAAGAATACAACAAGAAGGATATACTTTAGTCAGAACATCAGACCCAGAAAAACGAAAGGAACTTACTTTAATCTTGGACCGAATAGGTATCAAATTATAATAGGTAAAGACCGGTTAATTCTGGTACAATAAATTTGAATGGGGATTAGGTGATTATGCTTTCCAAGAATTTAAAGGACGGCATATACCACAAAACTGTTTAAAGCTGATTTTGTGCTCGGACAACATTTATACTTAAACCCTTAAAAGCAAAGAGGAGAAGAGCTATAGGAAATACAAAAGTTATACACTCGACAGAGTGTATTAGTTAAATAATTTTATAATCTTCAAGATTAGGAGGGGTAAAATGTCAGATATTTCAGTCAGTCAAGATTTCAGTACACTATGTAAGAATCTTAGAATGAGCGACTATATTGTAAAAGATGTTCAAACACGCTATCATGCTATTACTAAAAGAATAAATAAAGATTTTTGGCTTACAGATTCAGAAACAAGCCACAGTTTTTATGTAGGTTCATATGGACGAGGTACTGCAATATATACGAGTGATATAGATATCGTTGTTGAATTACCGTGGTCTGAATATATAAAATATAATAATTATATTGGGAATGGGCAATCGGCTTTGTTACAGTCCGTAAAATCATCGCTTCAAAAAACCTATTCATCATCCAATGTAAGTGGTGATGGACAAGTAGTAGTTATTGATTTTTCAAATGGAGTTAAATTTGAAATTGTTCCTTCTTTTAAACTTAATGATGGTACATATGTTTATCCCGACACTCATAATGGAGGAAGTTGGAAATATATGGACCCAAAAGAAGAAATGAAATGTTTTAATGGGAGAAATTCTCTTTCTAATAATAATCTAAAACGGTTATGTCGTATGGCACGCGCTTGGAACTCAAATATGAATGTGTTTATGAGTGGAATTTTAATTGATACTATTGCATATCGATTTATGCAGGACTATGAATATGCTGATAAATCATATTTTTATTATGATTGGTTATCTAGAGATTTCTTTAAATATCTTTATGATAATGCTGATAAAGAATATTGGGTAAAATTCGGCGATAATAAACATGTCACAAAAAAATATTCTTTTAAAAACGAAGCAAAAAAAGCTTATGAGTTATCTCTATCAGCTATTGATGCATATGACAAAGGATACTCGTATACTTGGTATAGTAAATGGAGGGAAATCTATGGAACAAAATTCCCAATATAGAGAAAAATTATTAATACAACTAAAAAATTCATTTGGTAGAGTTGTTTATACATATACCAGCCATTTAAAGCAAGTGAATTCCTTAGAAAGGAATCTAAAAATAATAAAATACAGCCAAATTGTATTATCTGCCTGTTCAACTGGAGGATTTCTAGGTGCAATTATTACAAATAAAAATGTTTGTACGGTAGTGGCAGGTATTTTCTCAACAGTATTATTAGTTTTTAACTTGTTTTTCAAAAATTTTAATCCAGAAAATGAGATAAAACAACATATTTTAGCAGCAGATGAATTGTGGCTTATTAGAGAAAAATATGTTTCTTTAATGACAGATTTCGATATTTTAAGCAATGAAGATATAATATCTACTAGAGATTCTTTGTTACAAAAAACCTATGAAATTTACAAAAAAACGCCTAAGACAAATTCTAGAAGTTATATGAAGGCGCAAGAGGCATTAAAAAATGAAGAAGAACAGTTCTTTACAAACGAAGAACTCAATCAAATGTTACCATCTCATTTAAGAAAAAGTAGTGAATCTTTATATTAGGAAGGATTTGTTGAATTCTTCCTTTTTGGTATGCCGGGCATGGCATATATCTAGACAGTGAAAGTCTTTTCGAGTTGTAGGAAATGGACGAATGAAATCAAAGATATACTATTTAAGGATTAGGAGGTACTATGGATCAATATAAATTAGAGGATTTAATAGATGCGACAAAAGAAGAAGTTGGAAAAGAAGTTGTAGAAAAACTATTACCGCAAGTTATTCAAGAAGCAGGAAACATTTTGTTTGATAGAGGTGTGGGAATGTTAGCTTGTCAAGTAGTTGGATCTGTTCTACCTGTGGCGAATAATATTCTTCTTTCATTCAACCAACATCGTCTTGAAAGAAATGTTTTGAATGCTTTAAATATCATACAGAGTAGACAAACCGAACTAGAAAATAGAATGAATGAGCTATTAGAAAATAATCCATTATATACCAGACAGATTACAGAGGCATTATTGGATAATATAGTGGATGAGATACAGGAAAGAATGGTTGATTATAATGTGAATGGGTATATCAACCTCTTGAAATCAGATCATACAAATATTGATTTGGGTTTGATGTTTTTTAAAACAATGTCTCAATTGAATGATTTGGATATTCGTATATTAAAAGCGTATTCAAATCTAGAAGCTGAAGGTGAGAGTATTGTTTCAATATGTAATGAATTAAATCTTGAACTGGATCAAATCCGCTTTATCAAGGAGAAGCTAGAAAGATTTGGTTTATTACAGAGTCGAAATGAAGAAATGAATGATGATAATTTAAAAGCGATTGTAAAGTATTTGGAAAACGTTAAAAGAGAGAATCGAAAAAAGAATCCAAATGATGTAAAGGTTCCTAATTTAAAAAGGGTGAGTGGAGCGGATAGTTATCGAATTACATCACTTGGTAGACATTATTTGATCATGATTGATAGATAAAGAGTTTATTTTTTCATGAAAATTAACAATTGTTTACATATATGATTAAATTATATTAAAAATATAGTTGTTTTTATGATATATTATTTAAGTATGTTTTATGAATGAAAAGGGAGGGCTTTTATGGCAAAGAGTAGATTAGATCGTATGCCTAGTAATGATCTGAATGAAATGGAAGAGATTGATTTATTAGAATTATTTCGTGCGGTTTTGAAATATATTAAATTGATTATTGTGTTATGTATATTGTTTGGAGTCTGTGGTTTCTTTGGAACTAAGTTATTGATTGCTCCAACATATACAGCTAGTACATCGATTTATTTAACACCTCAGATTAGTGAGAGTGGATCTTTGGATTATAATTCGCAGATGGCGAATAGTAAGTTGGTTACGAATGCTGTTAATTTATTAACGCAGAATAACATTATGTCTGAGGTAGCTAAAGATGTTGGATTAGAAAGTGCTGATAGTGTTAAAAAGCTTGTTAGTGTTAGTAATGAATCGAATACAGAAATTATTACCGTTACTGCTACAACTACAGATCCTAAGTTATCTAAGGATATCGCTAATGATACAGTAAGTACTTTTACTAAGACTATGCAGAAGAATTTGAATGTTCGTAATATTGAGGTTGTGGATCGTGCTAAGTTGTCTTATGTTCCTAGTGGACCTAATATTAAGAAGAACACAATGCTTGCTACTTTAGTTGGTGGTGTAATTGGTGTTGGTTATGCGGTATTAAGATTCTTATTTGATAATCGTTTGCGTACGAAAGAAGAGGCAGAAAAATATTTGGGTATTCCTGTTTTCTGTGAGATTCCTGAATTATAATGGCTAAGTTTATAGATATTCACTCACATATCGCTTGGGGTATAGATGATGGTATGCCTTCGATTGAGGATGCTCAAAGTTCTTTGAATCAAGCTCTTTCTGATGGATTTGTAGGAATCTGTAGTACACCACACTTTATTCCTGGTCAATTAGATGTTTCTATTTATAATGAGATTGTTTCTCGTCAAATGGAATTAAAGGAAATGAGTCCGATTCCTATTTATTGTGGTGGGGAAGTCATGATGAATAGTGAATTTATTGATGGATTGGATATGGATTTATATCCTACATTAAATGGATCTAGATATATGCTTGTAGAATATAATGTTCTTCGTGATATTCATTCAATTGATTATAGAGATGATTGTTTGTATGAATTGAAGGTAAAGGGTTTTGTTCCTGTTATTGCGCATATTGAGCGTTATTTTCATTCAGGACTTGATTATTCAATTATTGATAATTGGATTGATATGGGTTGTGTTCTACAAATCAATCGTACTTCGATTTTAGGAATGCATGGAAAGACGATTCAATCGAATGCATTATCTTTATTGGATGATGGATATTGTGATGTGATTGGTACAGATACACATAGATGTAGTGGACATCGTATTTCTAAATTGAGTGATGCGTATTCTGTTGTTTCAAAGCGTATTGGTTCTGATAATGCGGATATATTATTTTATGAGAATCCTAAGCGTATCTTGAGTGATATGGATATATTAAATATTGAGGTTGTAAAGAAAAAGAAGCGTTTTAGTTTCTTTAGGAGATAGAAATGGCAAAGAAAAAGAGAAATCAGTTTGATGTAGATGAGATTTATCGTGGGTTGCGTACAAATATTGAGTTTAGTCAAATGGATGAGGCTATGCAGGTTATCACTTGTGTAAGTACGGTTCCAAATGAAGGAAAGAGTACTATAGCTTGTAACTTGGCTCGTATTATGGCAGCTAAATATAAAAATGTATTATTAGTTGATTGTGATTTAAGAAATGCATCGGTTCATAAAACGTTACATATTTCAAATCGTTCAGGACTAACAAATATTATTTCTGAATTTCAAGAAGGTTTAAGTATTAATTCTTATGAGGGTGTTCAACAAGTTCAATATGATGGTGGACAAACATTGACTGTTATTACAGCAGGTCATAGAGTACCTAATCCTAGTGAAGTATTAGGATCTAAAAGAATGGGACGCTTTTTAGAACAGGCTCGTAAAGAATTTGGATATATTATTATAGACTCACCACCAATGGCCATTGCATCAGATACGATTCCATTGAGTAATGTGAGTGATGGCGTATTATATGTAGTGGATGCGAAATCTTCAGATAAACGTAGAGTTAAAACTGCTATCAATGACTTAAAACGTAATGGTGGACACGTGATTGGTGTTGTATTAAACAAAGTGGATATGAGTGATGAAAACCGTTATGGCTACGGATATGGATATGGTTATGGAGGAGACGATGATGGTAAAAAGAAATAGTTTAATATTCCTTACAGCTTTTGGTCTACTTCTAACAGGCTGTAGTAAATCTGGTTTAGAAATCACAAAAGATGATATTTTAGAAGTAGCTAGAGATGATGCGAATGCCACAAAAAGTGAATGTGAAAATGTATCAATCAAAGAACAAAAAGGTTCATATATTGTTTCTTTTAATACAAATGGTGGATCTTATGAATATAAGATTGGTAAAGATGGTATTATAAAAGAGCGTAGTTTTAAGCGTGGTGCTAAAGAAGAGACTACTGAAACTGAAAAGGTCGAAGAACCAGTTAAGAAAGAAAAATCAACAACTAGTAAAAAAGAAGAAGAAAAGTCTTCAACTTCATTTGATGAAGGTCAACAACAGGCAATCAATGCGGTATTGGCAAATTCTGGCTTAGAACAAGATGATGTTACGAATATTACTTGTTCTTTAGATTCAAATACAAACCAATATACAGTTACATTTGTATTGAATGGTGTTACTACTACAGCTGTTGTGGATGCAGCTACATTTACTGTAATATCTACAATTTTAGGATAAGCATACTACCTTCCAGAAATGGGAGGTTTTTTTATTTTGTGTTGGTATGTTAAAATTGATGTGATGAATATATTAATGGAGAGGTAAACTAATGGATTCGTTTTCTTTAGAAGAAATGGTTGATAAATTTTTTGATATGACTGCTTCAGATGATAAGTTTTTAGAAATGATTGAAGAGTCGAAAAAATATGATGTGTTTAATTTGATTTCTAGAGTTTCGGCATTAAACTTATTGCATCAAAACCAATCAAAATCACTTTTATTAGATACATATATAGATGGATTGTTACATGAATCTTTAGATTGTTTCGATTCTAAATATAAGATTAGTCAAGGGAAATTTCGTAGAATTATTAATGGAATTTCTAACACGAGCTTAAAACTTTCGATTGATCCACCTGAAAATATGTTTGCACAAAATGTAATGTTTTATGGTAATTATAGAGTTTTAAATGGAATTGATCAGACCCCGGCATATAATCTTCAACAAATGATATCTAGTTTATTTGTCGGTGTTAATTCTTATCCAAAAGAATTTTTGGATGAGGTATATATATTGGTATATGCTATGCTTCATATTTCAGAAGATATAGTCTGTTCTATTAAAGATATTGAAAACAATCATGAAGAAGATGAAGGAAATGAAATAATTATACCTTCTTCTGAAGTATTAAATCATTATTCTGAGTTAGTTGTTTTAGTTGGTGATACTTTTAGAAAGTTTCTTCATTATAATAAATATTTATTGGATCTTGTTACAATTGAATTTGGAGTTGAGTTTGAAAGTGATTCGGATAATAAGTCATTTTATACGTGTCCATTTTTATACAATGAGGAATTAGATCAATACATTCTTCTAAATGCTGGGTTATTACCAACGGCTCTAGTATATTGGATTTTGACTATAGCTAAAAAATATGGAATATATGAAAACATAATGGAAAGTTATAATCAGCGTATTTTTAATGAGTGTAAGCATTATTTGTCGAATTTAGGACATAAAAAAATACTAGAATCTCAAATGGATATTGAATTGTTTAGTTGTGATGGGTATAAGGAATATATCGCAAGTGTTCATAATAATCAGCTTATGATTGTGATGTATGTGTATGACTTTTGTAAGGATTATACTGCATTTACATTACATTCAAAGGGTGAAACGGTTGATAATGAAATTATTGATGGTCGTTTATCTTATCTTTTTTCTAAAATCGAAAATTTTGGAATAAAAAAAGAAGATGTATTTTTTACAGTGATTACAAATTCCATTGGAAGATCTATATCTTTTGGATTTAATAAAAATGTTTATTATTATACACCATTATCAGTAAATCCATTTGAACTGATGTGTATCAGTATAAATGAAAAAAGTACGACTATGTTTATACCTAGATATTTAATGGCGAAAAGTAAATTAAACACAATTGATACGGGTCTAGTGAGTGAATTGAATTCGATTGAGTTGTATCGGGAAAATCATTCTTTCTATATGAGTGATGATATATCGGCTGGTGAGGTTACAACTATTTTTACTCTAGGAGATTCCATTGATTATATTATCCGAGCTATTAAAAAGGAAGATAAAAGATGTGTTGAGGGTACGGAAAATAGTACTTTTGCAGAAGTTGTTCTTGAGGATGATATTAGACAGATTTATATTGAACCAAATTGTGTGTATCGAAATGAAATTTGTTATTATTTGGTGTTTGATCATTTTAATTTATGGATAAAAGCCAATGATTTTAAGGATGGAAAACAAATAGATTTATGTCGAATGCTGTTAGACATGCTTTCATATTGGCTTTCTGAATGTAGGTTTGTTTTAAATCAAATTGATGGTTGTAAAAGAACTTATGAGATTCATTTAGTGTTGACGAATGAAGCAGATCAATATCAATTGTTCGACAAAGACATACACTCATTGAAAGAAACATTAGAAATTTGTGATACCTTTCCGGTGTTGGAATTATGGGTTTCACCTGAATCGTTTCAATATTTAAAATGTAATGATAATTCAAGAGAAAAAGAATTCATGCAAATCGTAATCAAGCATTTAAATAAAATGATTACTGGGAATAATAAATTAGACTTAAATATAGATTCGTTGTTTATAAATCCTATGCGAAAGAAACTTCATTTTATAAATTATCAAAATAATCCATGTTTTAAGCCAGTTTTTAATCAAGACAATCATTTTGTGCATGATGAAGATGAAGATATGTTACTTGATGAAATAGGAGAAGAATTAATACGTTCGGGTCAGTGGGGTATTGGTGTTGTTCGTGATAGTAAACAAAAATCAGACCTTATGCATGCTGTAGTTGATATTTTGTTTAAAAAACTGCAAGATGAGGTTAGTGTATTAGATTCAAAGAATCTTCTGGAAATATTCTATGATGATTTAGAAAAGCTTTTATATAAAAATGTATTGATTCATCAAAGATATGCTCAAGATATTGCTTGTTATCCTGAAAAGGAACAAGATATTTTAGAAAAAATCAATACTGACAATAAAACTTCGGTCGCTTTAAAATTCCTTGTAGAATATGTTGCAGCGATTCCTCCAAAGGGGAATGTTCCAATTGGAGAAGGTCAATATGAACGATTATTGGCAATTTGTTTCTTGATTATTGATTGGTCTTATAAAAATGATTTATTCTACTATAAGATATTTGATACACCAGTTGAAATTCTAAAATCGCATCGTGTGGGTTTGAAACACGGTGAATTTGAACATATGTATACTGTGAATCAGACTGTCAGAAAAAATCAATTATTATCTTCTTCAACTTTTAAAGATGCAATTCAATGGGTGGAGCGTAAAAATTATTTAAATGATATTGATATTGTGTTTGAAAAAGAGTTTGGATATACTTTAAAACAGCTTGTTGATTTTGTGGAAGGTTTAAATGAATATAGTAAAACATTAAAAGGTGATACGGTTTTTACGGCAAAAACGAATGAAATCATAGAATATTTAACTACAAATTATTCAGAATTAGACAAGGATACAATTTCATTAATAATTGAATCTGTTTCTTTAAAGCGAAGAGATAAATATCTTCCTGCCCCTAAACCATTTAGAAATGAGGATGTGTATCCTTGGAGATTCAATAGAGAATTATCATTTGTTCGACGACCTATACTTATTCGTGATGATGAAATGATTTGGGGAAACCGTCAATTAAGCCATATGATTCTATTTGTATTGGATTTAATTGATAATGGTAAGTTAAAGACAAAATCTAAAGAAATGGAATCACTGATAGGTGAAATAAGTGATGTCAGAGGTGCTGAATTTAATGAACTTGTTTATCGAAAATTAAAAAGTTTTAATACATTTGATGTATACTCCAATGTAAGTAAAGTAAACAGAAATAAAATAGCGGAAAACAAAAATCCATTAGGGGATATAGATGTTTTGATTATTGATAAACAATATCATAAAATTATTGCAGGTGAGGTTAAAGGATTTAATGTATCAAGAAATCCATATGAAATGTATTTAGAATATAAGAAAATGTTTGAGAGCACTAAAAAGAAAAGATGTTTCTACGATAAACATAGCCGTCGTGTAGATTGGTGTAGTAATCATATTGAAGATTTTAAAATACAGTATAATCTTGAAGATGTTGAATGGGAAGTCGTTGGTTTATTTATTTTGGATCAACCTTTAATAAGTACAAAAATTTATCATAAAGACATAAAAATGTTGACGGAAAAAGAACTATCCGTAGAAAATATTAGAAGTGTTTATTAGTTAGTTAATCAATATGTAAAGGAGTAGTTTATGATTCGTTTAGAAACACATTGCCATACAAGATATTCAAAAGATAGTCTACTTCTGCATTCACTATTGTATATGAAGTGTCGCTTGTGTCATATTGATGCGATTGCGATTTGTGAACATAATAATATTCAGGGTGCATTAAAATTTAAAGAATATTGTTCAAAAAGAAAGAATAGAGTCTTTGTGATTGTTGGAGAAGAAATTATGACAACATCAGGAGAAATTATTGGACTTTACTTAAATGAAGAAATACCTGTTGGATTATCTTGTGATGAAACAATTGATCGTATTAAGAGTCAGGGTGGTGTAGTATATGTACCGCACCCTTATGATGAAAAGAGAGCTAAAACAGTACTAGATGAGGATTGTATTTCTTCGAATTCATATCGTATTGATTGTATAGAATGTTATAATGGTAGAAATGTAGAAGAGAAGTATTCTGTTATGCAGGAACGTATTGCCAACAAATATGGCTTAGTAAAAGTAATAGGTTCAGATGCACATACTTTAATGGAAATTGGTAGAAACTATATGGAAGTGGATTTTATTCCTAGAAATAGTTTAGAGTTTAAGAGTGTTATTCAATCTTGTACTTTCCATACAAAGCCATGTATAAAGTTGGCTCATAAGGTGACTAAATGTGCTAAGTTAATTAAAATGATCGTAAAGGGGAACTTCAATGAAATACACAGAGTTATCAATAGAAAAATTAAAAAGTGAATGTAATAGTTGGGCTAGAGAATTAAAGAAAACATATTGTCCGGATTTAGTGATTTATGTAGCTAGAGCAGGCTATTTAATTGGTAAAGAGATGAGTGAGGTCTTTGAAGTGCCAATGGTAGGAATTAGTGCAACACGTGAGGGAAATAAATTAAAGGAGATTGTGGGTCCTATTATTTCTTTAATGCCTAATTTTGTGCGTAATTTCTTGATAAGTATGGAATTAAAATCAAATACGCATGACAAGAATACGGAAAGAAAGATTCATTTTCATGAAAGCTTAGAAAAGTTAAAGGGACAATCTTTTGATCGTATTTTAGTTGTGGATGATTCTGTTGATACAGGGCATTCAATGAAACAAGTGGTGGATGCGATTCAAAATGAGTTTAAAAATGCAGAGATAAAGATTGCAGGATTAAATGTATGGGATAAGAGTAAGAATATTATTCATACGGATTTTGCGCTTTATGAAAATACAGTGATAAAAGCACCTATGTCTAAGGATTCATGTGAATATAAGGAGTTTGTGCGTATTTATAATGAAGAAACTAAAGAAGGAACTTTATAAACAAAATCCGTAGATGTATGGTTTAGCGAGTTACCTACATAATGATTAAGGGGTACATAGAAAATTTTGACTTCAAAGAACATATTGCAAATATCGTATAGGTAATAAGGCATTTAGTATTTTCGATGTATGATGCTCCTAATGCGGTGAAAAATTGAAACAGCCAAGGAATCATCAGATAGCAAAAGTCTTGACAACTATCAATTGATAGTACATACTGTCAATAAGGAAAGAAAGGATGAGTGGCTACGAATAGAAATTCAAGAATTGACTCCAAAGAATTCGTAGAGCAGTTTCTTAGTGAGTTAAAGGCGATATTAGAATCAGATACATTTGAGATTGAAAGAGATTTGGATATTCTTCCTAAAAAGAGAAATGAAAGTGCAACGGATCCTTATACAACAATAAATACAATGGCAGATTTAGAGTTTGATGCGAACGATGTGTGTGAAGAACTTAAAGCAATCACGGTAGAAGATTATGCTGAGACGATGTTAGATGACAGAAATGTGACTGCTCCACCTTTCTTTGTGTTCTATAGGAATATTCAGACAAGGTATGTGTATATTAAGGTAAAAATTAGGGATAGGGCGACTGGAAAAGTATTTTGTGTTTCTTTCCATTTTGCCCGTTATCCTAAACCTAGCCCATTGCCATATGAGGGTTAAATTTTTGTGAGAGGAGGATACCAAAATGAAGGACAATTATTTGATCGAGAAAGTTGAAAGATATTGCCCTCTTTGCGACAAAGTACACTTTGTAGAAAAAAGAAAGAGAATTGGCGAAATGCTGATTAAAAATGAGGTTACCTCTTATGAGGAGGTTTACTTCTTTTGTCCAGAGAGTGTTGATTATGAAGAAGATGAGTTTGTATCTGCAGATTTAATGAATCAGAATCTTCAGAGTGCAAGAAATGCATACCGAAAAAAGCATGGTTTGCTTACGTCTTATGAGATTGCAGAAATTCGAGGATTATATGGAATGAGCCAAGCGGATTTGGCCGTTCTACTAGGATGGGGAGAAGTAACCATCACAAGATATGAAACAAAATCGATTCAGGATGAGACCTATGATCAGCTGATTCGTATGGTAAAGGATGATCCGTATTATGCACTTGAGAGATTGAAAAAACAGCGTGAAAAGTTCTCAAAGGAAAAGTACGAGATATTGCGAAGTGCAATCCAGCATAGAATAGAGACAATCGGTATTGAACAGTTAAACAGAAAAACCATTGAAAATCGCTATGTACAATTCGATGGACCTTGTGAGTTTAATGGATATCAGGTATTGGATTTAAACAAACTTGGAGCAACAATGGCATTTTTTGCACAGTATTGTAAAAATTTATATAAAGTAAAATTGATGAAGATGCTTTGGTATGCAGACGCATTGGCTTATAAACAAAGAGGTCGAGCAATAACCGGATTGGTTTATCAGCATAAAAAATATGGAGCATTGCCTATTGCAAACTCAGAAATTATTTATCTTCCACAATTGACAGTAGAAGAAATAGAGAGAGAGGAAATGGTAAGTTACCATATTCAAGCAAAATCAGGAGTGTCTTTAGATGCTTTGACACCAGAAGAAATAGATATTATCTACAAGGTGGCTAATAAGTTTAAGAATTCTACAACAAATGACATTATTGAGTATATGCACGCAGAAGATGCTTATCAGGAAACACTAATGCAGCAAATCATACCATTTTCGTTATGTACCACATTGAAAGAATTCTAAAAGGTAGATTTAAATACTCAGCATGGTATCGAGTTTAATATCTGAGATATAAGAGAGGTGTTACCAGACGAGCTGATTGATACTCTTCAAAATGTACAGATAGTAGCATTGGATGAAAAAACTCATGCACAGGCAATAGTAGTAACCGCAGCGCTTGCAGCGGCAGGTGAAGTGGTTGTACCTATTCCGTTTTCTGACTGTGCACTTTTGTTTCCAACTCAGCTCACAATGATAGTGTCGATTACGGTAATATTTGGGTTTGATGTAAATAAGAGTATTATTAGTGCACTATTATCATCAACAATAGGAATTATGAAACTTGTTTTTAAAGGTGATATAAGCTGAATGATCTCGGAATAAAAAAGGGTAAGGAAACAATGAATACACTTTTTGCGGATGTGATTCAAAATGAGTTCAAAAATGCAGAAATTAAAATTGCAGGATTAAATATATGGGATAAGAGTAAGAATATTATTCATACGGATTTTGCGCTATATGAAAATACTGTAATCAAAGCACCTATGTCCAAGGATTCAAGTGAATACAAGGAATTTGTGCGTATTTATAATAGGGAGACGAAGGAGGGCACGTTGTAGTATCTATGTCAAAAGAAATGAAAGTTGTTGTTTATCGAAATTCAGAAACTGAAAATGGAGTCGAATATTCGCTGATTTATGATGGTACTGCTTCAATTACTGATACAACAACCGCAAGGGATGTATTTGATCCTTTAGGTATTGAGGTACCTTTAAACGTATACTTATGCTTTAAAAATGAACAATTTAATGATAAGTACACTCGTGTTATAGGGATGTCCTATTATTTTGATGATGGAGTATTAAAGACCAATTTTGATCCTATAGATGCAAAAATTTTTGAACTTTACGAATATGGTTATGAATTTGATCATCTTGAATTTTTAGTTGATACACTTGGCGGTATTGGTGCTGGTGGAGCACTTGATTTTCTTAAACAATTTTATGATGCTGCAAATGAAATTTATAAACAAAATCCTCTGGCATTTGATTTATTAATTCTGAATTTTCCAAGAATTAAAAAATTATTTACTAAGGTATTTGATATAATCCAAAACAATTTACATTGTTATGATTCTTTTGAACAAGGTATAAAGTTTCAAAAGGAATATACTTTGGATTCATTTACAAAGGCTTTACAACTTGAAGAAATTCGTAATATTAATAATACGATAACTTATTTTCAAATGGTAAATGCTTTTCTGATTGTGTTTGGTTATAAATACGATTATAAAAATAAAAAATGGATCAAGTCATGAGTAGAGGATGGAAGAGGGTACGTAGATTTGTGCTTTTCTTCTTTTTTTTATATAATATATAAGATTTTATATTTGGAGATTTAGACTATGTCAAAAATAGGTACTTTAAAGATAACGATAGAATTTATATTTTATTGGATATTAATTAATTTCCTGCAAGAAATCAATGTCTTGCGTTTTTATGGAGAGTATACAATTAAGCTTTGTGCTTTGTATTTTTTAATGCAGTTGTTGATTGGGCGTTATCAAGGAAAAGTGTTATTGATGTATGATGAGATTCGTTTATTGATTCTTTCACATTTGGGTTTTTTCTTTGGTAGTTTTTTGATTTTCCCATTTAGTTCTTGGACGGTTCGTAAAATATATGGGTTCTTATTATTAACGCTTGTCTTATTTGTGTTTGCGGGTTGTAATTCAAGATATTCGCATAAAATATTCCGTCAGCGTTATAAACATAATACGTTAATTGTAGGTACGGGTCATACGGCTGCACAATTGGCTTTTGTGTGTCGTGGTAATAGTTATTCATTACTAGATGTACAGGGCTATGTGAGTTGTAAATCGTATGGGATTCATCAAGAGCAGGTTGTTTCTAAAAAGCAGACGATTGAATTGGATTCGGTGGATGAGTTTATTCAATCGCATAATATTGATACGGTATTGATTGCGATTCCAGAAATCAACAAAAAGAATTTAAACCGCTTGTTTGAGTTATTTAAAGGTAAGGTATTGAATATTAAATATTTACCTCAGGTAACTGGCTTAGTTACGTTTGATACGAAGGTTGAGGATTTTGATGGTATTTTAATGATTTCAAATTCTCGTGGTGTCAATCAATTGGGATCTTATATTTTAAAGCGTTGTATGGATATTTGTGCAGGGCTTTGTGGAATGATCATTTTAATTCCTTTAACGGTTTATGTATTCTTTAAGAATCGTATGGAAGGCGATAGAGGGCCTGTCTTCTTTACGCAGAAGCGTATTGGTAAGAATGGTAAGGAATTTAAGATGTATAAGTATCGTACAATGGTGCTTGGTGCAGATCAGATTCTAGAGGATTTAATGGTAAGTGATCCTAAGATTCGTGAAGAGTATCAAAAGAATAAAAAGCTCGCAAATGATCCTCGTATCACAAGTGCAGGACATTTCTTGCGTGAGAAGAGTTTGGATGAATTCCCTCAATTTATCAATGTGTTCTTTGGACAAATGTCTTTGATTGGTCCTCGACCGTATTTGCCTAAAGAAAAAAGTGATATGGGTGAATATTATGAGGACGTGGTTGCGTGTAAGCCTGGCATTACGGGTATGTGGCAAAGTCATGGTCGTAGTGATGTAAGTTTTGAACAACGTTTAGTATTAGATGAGTATTATTATCGTAACTGGTCATTTTGGCTGGATGTTACATTGCTTTGTAAGACAGTAAAACAAGTTTTATATGGAAGGGGAGCTGTTTAATTATGAAGAGTAAATTTTCTAAAGCATTAAGTATTCTGTTAAGTATTGTATTGGTGATTTCTTCATTCTATTTATTGTATCAAGTAATTCGTTTGAATGTATTGCCATCTAAATTCTTATTTCCACTTACGATTGGTGTGGTTGTATTAGATGCCATCTTTGTGTTATTACTTGTGTATTTTAGTAGGAATGTGGTTTCTAAAATTATTTGTATTGTATTAACTCTAGTTGTTTGTGCTGCATCCTGCATGGGTGGGTATTATATTTCAAAAACCCAAGGTGCTTTGAGTAATATTACGAGTGTTGCCAAACATGCCAAAAATACAGTGAGTGTGGTTGTCAAAGAATCAAGTTCAATTAAGAATAAGTCTCAATTGAATGGTATAAGTGTTGGTAGTTTACGCTTGAATGAACAGGGTTCTAAAAAAGCACTTAAGGAATTGAATAGTGAAGGTATTGTTTTAAATCAAACTGAATATGATAGTATGACCGCTTTATTAGAAGCTTTCTATAATGGGGAAGTGGATTCTATTATTATTAATGAATCAAGTCGTAGTCAAATCTTGGATATGGAAGCTTATTCGAACTTTGATTCGAATACGCGTGTTGTATATCAAACTTCTTATAAAGTTAAAAATAATGATTCTGCATCTTCTGTAAGTGATATTACTTCCAAACCATTTAATGTATTGATCTCTGGATCAGATTCTCGTGGTGGATTTGATGAAAATGGACGAAGTGATGTGATTATGGTTGCGACTGTTAATCCTAAAACACACACGATTCTTTTAACTTCTGTACCACGTGATTTCTATGTCACAACAGCTTGTGATGCAGGAGATGGATGTATGCAAGGAGCTTTAGATAAGATTACGCATACAGGTATTCATGGTACAAATACGACAAAGCGTACTGTAGAACAATTATTGGGTATTGAAATCAACTATACATTCAAAGTTGGTTTTGATACAGTAACAGAACTTGTAGATGTATTAGGTGGCGTGGATGTTTATGTAGAGCCTGGATATGCTACTACGACTTCAGAATTTAGTGTGCATGAAGGTGTCAATCACTTAAATGGAGAACAAGCACTTGCGTTTGCGCGTGAGCGTTATTCTTATACAGAAGGAGATCGTCAGCGTACTAAGAATCAACAACAAGTTCTTATGGGTATTGTAAAAGAGGCTACAAAACCAAGTGTGATTACGAATTATGCAGCCATTATGGATACGATGGCAAATACATTCTCTACGACAATGTCAAATGAGGAGATTACGGCTTTAATTAAGTATCAATTAAACAACAATCCAACTTGGAAGATGGAGCAGTATATGGTTGATGGTACAGGTGATACTTTAATGTGTGCTGAACTTGGTGATGCTGCATCTGTTATGGTTCCAGATCAAAGTACGGTTAAAACGGCTAAGGATAAAATTAATGCTGTTCTTGCAGGAAAATCGAGTGAGGATGTTCAGTAATATGTCTAGCGATGATTATATTGCTTCTCAAGTAGATCCTTGTATAAGAAGGTATGAGGGTTTATCAGATAAGTATCATAAGATTCATATTGGACTAATGATTGCGTGTTTTAGTTCATTTATGGCAGTGATTGTACTAAATGTAATTTATATTATTATCCCTGTCATTTGGCTTGTTCTAGCAAGTATTGTATGTACTCTAGGCGGTTTATTTCTATTCTTCTTTGATAGTTTGAATGGATACTTAGAAAAGTCTTTGGATTATAAACACAAAGCTGAATGTTTGGGTTATGAAAAGCATTTATACCAGGCTAAAGAGAATGGCTTTAAAGGTTTTGCTTATCGTTGTGAAAGATATATGTAGGTAGTGAGATGGTTATATTGACCATCTCATTTTTTTAGCTGATTTGCCAAAAGGGTTGGAATTATTATATAATATGAAATTGTGAGCCACATAGAAGTTTATAGGAGATTATTTTTATGCCTAAAAAAAATGTAAAGAATGGTAAAAAATCAAATAGAGTAATCAGTAAATTTTTGACAATATTCATGATTGCAGCTTTGGCATTATTGATTTTTCAAATCATTAATTTGAATTTATTACCAATGAAACTCATGATCTTAGTGTCTTTAGTCTTAATCATATTGACTTTGATTATTATATTAATGTTGCATTTTAAAGCTCGTAAGTTTTTTTCAAGACTTTTAATGGGACTAATTGCACTATGTATGTGTGCTGGTTTAGCTTTTGGCAATTATTTTATTTTTAAAACGGATAATACTTTTGACAAGGTGACAAGTCTTGCGGATAGTAAGGCCACTTCTACTTCGATTGTTGTTTTAAAGGCTTCTTCGATTGAAAAAGAGAAGGATCTTGCTGGTGCTAAGATTGGTACGATCATGGATATGGATGAAGAGGCTACAAGTCGTATGTTGAAGGATTTGGATTCAGACAAGATCAAATATACGACGAAGGATTATTCTTCATTGGATGATATGATGGAAGCTTTATATGATAATGAAGTAGATGCGATTTGTTTAAATGAAAAGTATCGTGATATTTTGCATGAGGGGGATTCTTATTTTAATTTCCAAACGGATTCTCGCGTCGTGCATCAAAATGTGCATTATACAAAAGTTACTAAGACAGATAATCCAAGTGATCCAGTAAATAATATTACTAAGGATACGTTTACTGTATTAGTGAGTGGTAATGATTCGTATGGTACGTTACAAGATTCAAATACGCGTAGTGATGCCAACTTATTATTAACGGTCAATCCTAAAACAGGTACGATTTTAATGACAAGTATTCCTCGTGATTATTATGTAGAACTTGTTTGTCCAGACAATGAAGAACAAGCTTGTCCTGAGGGTAGTTATGATAAATTAACACATTCGGGTTTAATGGGTGTTAAGAGTACGGAAAAGACAATTGAAAAAGCTTTGGGAATCACAATTAATTATAATATTCGTATTAACTTTTCGAGTGTTGTAAGTTTAGTAGATGCTTTAGACGGTATTGATTTGGATATTAAAAAAGGTGAAGAAGTCGATATCTTCTATACGAATTCTCAGCCTGGTTTAAGTGTTGGTAAGCATCATGTGGATGGTGAAACAGCATTAGCTTTTGCGCGTGAAAGACATGCGTATGCGGATGGTGACAACCAGCGTGTTCGTAACCAACAAAAAGTATTTAAAGCCATGTTTAAACGTATGATCTCACCTAAGATGATCACGAACTATGGTAAGTTTATGGATGCCTTAGCGGTTGCGTTTGATACAAACCTATCTGGTAATGAAATCAGTAAGTTTGTGAAGTATGAATTAAATTCAATGCCTAAATGGAAGATTGAATCTTACGCAATCGTTGCGGATTCAGATACTAAATTTTGTTATCAAGCACAAAGCTATGCGAGTGTTGTAGTGCAAAATGATATTATGAATGAAGTGGCAAGAAAGAAAATTCAAGCTGTCATTGATGGCAAGAGTTCTGAAACTGTAGAAGATCCTTCTGGATTCTCTCAAACACCAAGCAAAGACAATGCGATTGGTAATACTGCTGAACTTGAAGCGATGGGCATTATCAATAATAGTGGATCTTCATCAAATTATAGTAGTAATGATTATGATTATGATTATGACTATGGCAATGATTATAGTTATGGTAGCAGCAATGATTATGATTATGATTATAGTAATAACTATGATTCAAGCTATGATGATTCAAACTACTACAATCCAGACGATAACTATTATGGTGAAGATAGTTATGATGATACGGCTGGTTAAAACTAAGATACCTTTGGGTATCTTTTTTAATGCGTAAAATGCAAGGTATGGAGCTATGCCAGTTGTAAATTTCAAGGATATTGAATGGAAAAAAGAGTCGCTCAAAAGAAACGTGGAAATATCTGCGTTCCTTCTTTTTTCTCAGTATGGCACAGTATACGCAAAATATCATATTGTTTTCCCATTTCGGAAACTTTTAGTTTATTCACCCTAATATTTTCCGCTATCGCAAACAAATCAGATACGAGGCAAAACACCTTTTCTAAACGTGTACATTTTAGAAGGTAGGTTTTGTTTTGGTTGTCATGGTTTTGTTTATCCAATATTTTTTTTGAGCTTTCCTCATCATTGCAATTGTATATTATCATTTAGCAAACAGACCAATGCATTTTCTAATGAAAATGCCAGATAAACCAATAGACACAAAGGTGATTCAATCACTTATGGCACGTGTTAAAACAGAAGAAGCAAGAAAGGGAATACAACTTGCAGATCGATTATCGGATATGATTCTATTTCACACTCGGGTCTAGGAAAATGGTAAAAAGATGGAACAGCCTTGGGATAGTGATTCTATTATATTCTGTATTTATAGGGATAATAGTTGATTTTCTGCGGCATGTAAGGCATAATACGCATAGAGGATACGTATTAGGGTGAAGAGCCCGTATATCTATTCAAATTTAGGGTGAAGAGCCCGTATACTGAGGGTAGGTCTGTACGCCTACCCGTTTCTTTTGTTTATTGGAGAAAAGAATATGAGATGTATCTTAATGAATAAAAATACACCTGTATTAGAGGCTGAATATATGAGTGGTGTTGGTGTATTCACGAATATATATGCGTTGTATAATACGGACTATATGCCTTATCGTTTGTGTGTTTCATGTGTTGAATTGAGTGAATGGTTTAAAAATCGTGGAATTCCATCTTATAGATACCGGTTGGATTTGTTAATGCACCGTTTGAATGTACATGCACCAAGTGAATTATTGGATAAGGCTTTTGGCTTATCTTTATCCGATCAATATTGGTTGAAACCAATAGATTTGAATATATCCCATGATAAGATCAATTTCTTTGAAAACGATTTTGAATACGCTCCATTCATGGATGCTTCTTTATCAAAGAATACGAATTGTATTCAAAATGAATCTTCATTATATTCTCCAAATAATACAACGGATGGTATGTTAAGAAAGGCTTGGATTATTGAAGATGGTATTCGCTATTTATTAAAGGGTGGGTATAAAAGCGAAACACTACAACCTTTTAATGAAGTCTTGGCTAGTGAAATTTGTAGAAGACTTGGATTTAATCATGTTGAATACTCTTTGGCTATCTACAAAGATATGGTTGTCTCTAAATGTCCATGTTTCATTGATGTCAATACAGAGCTTATTACAGCCCGTCAAATTATGAATGACTATGATTCTTATATACATAAATTAGAGTCTGAAGGTATTGAGGATGCTCGTATTAAAATGGAGAATATGTTTATTTTGGACTACTTAATGTTAAATGAAGATCGGCATTTAAATAATTTTGGCATTATTCGAAATGTGAATACACTCAAATGGGTCGATGTTGCACCTATATTTGATAATGGACAAAGTCTTAATATTCAATATGATGGTGAATATAAGTTCTTTCATGAAATCAAATCCTTTAATGAAATTATTCAAGTTGTACAAGATTTAAATCGCATTGATATAGATAAACTACAAGATTTACCTGCATGGTTTGATGACTTGTTGCATCAATATCAACATATGACTTCTTATTCAGATCAACGTATTCATAAGCTATGTGTTTTATTAAATCGTCAAATTCATAATCTTAAGTTTTTCTTAAATAGTTGAGATAACACAAGATTCATCTTATAATTGAATCAATCGAAAGGATGTTTGTTATGTATTGTAAAAATTGTGGTCACGAAATTAGTGATGATGCAAAGTTCTGTTCAAATTGCGGAACAAAAGTAGAAGTAGAAGTCGAAGAAGATACTATTGAACCTATTGAGGTTGTTGATAAAACCCAAGCTAAAGAATGGTATTATGTAGAGAATAATGATTCTAAAGGTGCATATACTTTAGAAGAAATGAAAGAATTGATTGAATCCAATAAGATCACGGGGTCGACTCTTGTATGGAAGGCTAGCTTAAAGGATTGGCAAAAACTAGAGGATAGTGAACTCAATGAATTTTTGAGCGTGGATGAAGAAAAGAATTGGTACTATGTAGAAAACAATGATTCAAAAGGACCTTATTCACAAGAAGAAATGAAAGGTTTTATGGATGCGGGTATTCTTTCAGACAATAGCTTTGTATGGAAAACAGGTATGCAAGATTGGACGCGCTTAAAAAATACGGAGCTTGCAGGAAATGAAATGCCTGAACCAGAACCTACACCACAACCTTCTTATTATGGTGTCAAAGAAAAGAGTATTGCCTTAAATGTAGTATTAACGTTTGTGACATGTGGATTGTATGGTCTATATTGGCTATATAGTATTGCCAAAGATTTAAATGATCTATGTGCAAGCCAACACCAAGAAAAAGGACCCGATCCATTCCTTGTAGTTATATTAAGTATTGTCACTTGCGGTATTTATCATATCTACTATATGTGGAAGGCTGGTAAGATGGTTTCAAGTCTAACTAAAAATGGTCAACATTTAAGTGATGATAGTGTTATCTTAATGGTATTAGCCATTCTACAATTATCATTAGTTTCTTATTGCATCCTACAAAGTAATATCAATGGACTCACAAAAAACTAAGACTTTAGGAATAGTTCTTATACTATTCCTTCTTTTATTATTCTACAAATGTCCTATTCAAACACTTACAGGCTTTCCATGTCCAGGATGCAACATGAAAACAAGCCTATATTATTTACTACAATTTAAATTCTCTGAATCCATCTATTATCATGCACTACTTATTCCAACCATTGTTGTATTTGTATGGATTGTATTCAATTCTAAGAATCAAGAACGAATAAAAAAACTATTGATCATCTGGGCTGTTCTAATGATTATCTATTATATCTATCGAATGCTTGTTTATTTTCCGAATAGTCCAATGGTTTATGATAAAAATAATTTAATTTATTTCATATTTAGACACGTATAATGTCAATTAAAGATGTATTGTGAAATCAAAAGGAGGACAAGAATATGTCAAACATTTATTTCACAATTACAGGTTTAAACCATTATTACGGAAATGAATTTCTAGAAAAGGAAATGGTCGTATATCTAAAGAAAGATAAGGACAATGAATATGATAGGGAAGCCATTAGTGTCAATCTTGCAGGTCTAGGAAAGATTGGATATGTTGCGAATAGTCCATATACAGTACTAGGAGAAAGCTATAGTGCTGGTAGATTATATGATAAGATTGAAGATGAGGCACAGGGTAAGATCAAGTTCATTCTAGATAAGGGAGTTGTATGTGAACTTGTAGAATAAGTGTATTAAAGAATTGGAATAGGTATAGGTAAGATGTGGTATCAGGGTGACAATAACGTATTGGATGAGCCAAAAATATATTTAGATGGTTCATACAAAGATTTTGGATATGGATTCTATTGTTCTTTTGAAGAAAAACAAGCTAAAAGATGGGCTTTAACTAAAAAGAATAGACATGTTGTGAATGTATATTCTTATACTGAAAATAAGAATTTAAATTGTCGGATCTTTAAAGAGATGAGTGATGAATGGCTAGACTTTGTGGTTTCATCAAGACAAGGTGAAAGACATAATTATGATATTGTCGAAGGTCCAATGGCGGATGATACAATTTGGAATTATGTAGATGACTTTGCGCGTGGATTCATTTCTAGAACTGCATTTTGGGAGTTGGTTAAATTCAAGTATCCTACACATCAAATTGTATTTTGTACAGAAGCCGCTTTGAAATGTCTGGAATATGATAGGAGTTATCAGTTATGATGAACAAATACTTTAATGAGCCTATTGAAGAGAATGATTTGTTCTATATTTGTTTTCTAATTGAAAAAGTGTCTAGACATCTTCATCAGCGAAACTCATATGTTGTGAATAAACTTGGATATGATCCTTTGTATCATTTGATAAGTGTCGCCAATGTCTTGCATAGCGAAAATTCAGATCAGGTTGTTTATGATGTAATTGAAGAATATGGGTTAAAGCAGGGCAATTTTCATATTGAAGATGTAAATCGTGAATTATGTACACATATTCCAACTGAATTGGATATGGGAAAAGTATATACAAGACTTATAGTGGATACATTATATCCAGATGAAGATTATATTGAAGGTATATTGAGAATCTACAATGATGAAATTTGCAGAACATTAGACGATTATAATAATGGTTCCTATTATGAACCTTCTTACGTGATTGCGCGTGCATATAAGAATGGTGAGTTTTAAATAAAAAAAGATTGTGGACTTATTGCTCCACAATCTTATCTAAACTATGAATGAATTCTACAACCATCTTACGTTTGATGTCATCAATTCGAACAAGTTTATTCAAGGCTTCGATTTCATCTTCATTATCGAGACAAACGATTTCTCTTCTTAAACGATCGATTTCATCTTCTAAACGATTTTGTTCTTTAATATACTGTTCATGAACAGCTTTGATTTGATTGTATAATTGATTATCCATGTTTACACCGCTTTCTTTAATCATCATATAGTAAAGTAGAGAATAAAACAACTTATTTTTCAAAATGATTTGAGTTTTTACTTTTTCTTTGATAAACTAAATTCAAAGCGATGACAAGAAGGAGTAATTTACAACTATTCTTTAGAGAGCAGGCGGCTGGTGAAAGCTTGTGTGTAGGGTAGATGAAGGTAGTCTTTGAGTTGAATTTATGAAACTAAGTAGTAAATTTCGTGACACAGCGTTAATGTGAATGAGAATAAAATTAGGTGGTACCACGTCAAGCACGTCCTATGGGGATGTGCTTTTTTATATTTACGGAAAGGATGATTGTGGATGACGTTGGAAGCAAAATATAATCATTTAGCAGTAGAAAATGATAAATACCAAAATTGGATTGAAAAAGGATATTTCACAGCGGGCGATCTATCAAAACGCCCATATTGTATTGTGATCCCTCCACCAAACGTAACTGGAAAGCTACACTTGGGACATGCATGGGATACAACACTACAAGATATTTTATGTCGTTATAAAAGATTAAAAGGCTATGATGTATGCTGGGTAGCCGGAATGGACCATGCGGGTATTGCGACACAGGCAAAAGTAGATGCTCGTTTAAAATCAGAAGGAATTTCTCGTTATGACATTGGTCGTGAAAAATTCTTAGAAAGAGCATGGGAATGGAAAGAAGAATATGCTTCTACCATTCGTAGTCAATGGGCTAAATTAGGTTTATCTTTAGATTACAGTCGTGAACGCTTTACATTAGATGAAGGTTTATCACAAGCTGTTCGTAAAGTCTTTGTAGACTTATATAATGATGGACTAATCTATCAAGGTGAAAGAATCATTAACTGGGATCCTGAAGCCAAAACAGCATTGTCTAACATTGAAGTAGAACACAAAGAAATCATGGGTCACATGTATTACTTTAAATATAAAGTCGTAGAAACAGGACAAGAATTAGTGATTGCGACAACTCGTCCAGAAACAATGTTTGCCGACCAAGCTATCTTTGTTCACCCAGATGATGAAAGATATAAAGATATCGTTGGAATGCATGCGATCAACCCTGCAAACGGGGACGAACTTCCAATCATGGCCGATGATTATATTGACATGAGCTTTGGTACAGCTGTTATGAAATGTACGCCAGCACATGATCCAAATGACTTCGCATTAGCTAAAAAATATAACTTACCAATGCCAATCTGTATGAATCCAGATGGAACTATGAATGACATGTGCGGTAAGTATGCGGGTATGGATCGTTTTGAATGTCGTGAAGCTTTAGTCAATGACTTTAAAGAAGCAGGTGTAGTTGATCATATCGAAGAACACTTACACCAAGTAGGACACTCAGAAAGAACAGGTGTTATTGTAGAGCCTTATTTAAGTAAACAATGGTTTGTTAAGATGAAACCATTAGCTGAAGAGGTATTAAAGAATCAAGAAATCGAAGATCAAAGAATCAACTTTGTACCTTCTCGTTTCAATAAAACATTTGAACAATGGCTAGAAAATATTGAAGATTGGTGTATCTCTCGTCAATTGTGGTGGGGACACAGAATTCCAGCTTGGACAAACAAAGAAACGGGTGAAATCTATGTTGGAATGGAAGATCCAAAAGACATTGAAAACTGGACTCAAGATGAAGATGTATTGGATACTTGGTTCTCAAGTGCATTATGGCCATTCTCAACATTAGGTTGGCCAGAAAGTACAGCCGATTTAGAACGTTATTTCCCTAATGATGTATTGGTAACAGGATATGACATCATCTTCTTCTGGGTAGCTCGTATGGCTTTCCAAACACGCTACTGCATGAAGAACCGTCCATTCAAAGACGTCTTGATCCATGGACTTGTTCGTGATACACAAGGACGCAAAATGTCTAAATCATTAGGTAATGGTATTGATCCAATGGATGTAATTCAAGAAAAGGGTGCTGACGCCTTACGTTTCTTCTTAACAACAAACTCAACACCAGGACAAGACTTACGTTTTGACGAAACTAAGATGGATGCAAGCTGGAACTTTATCAATAAGATCTGGAATGCTGCTCGTTATGTTCAAATGCAAATTGGTGATACAAAACCAGAACTAGACATGACTAAGGCAAACAGCGTAGACAAATGGATCTTAGCTCGTTTTAACGAAGTATTAGATCATGTATCTACAAACATGGATAAATATGAATTGGCCATTGTAGGAAACGAACTATATAGCTTTGTATGGGACGATTTCTGCAGCTGGTACATTGAACTTTCTAAAGCTACTCTATACTCAGAAGACGAAAGCTTAGTAGCCAACACAAAAGCGGTTCTATATACAGTTATGATGGGAATTTTAAAAGTATTATCTCCATTCATGCCATTTGTGACTGAAGAAATCTATTTGAACTTACCTCATGAAAAAGAAAGCTTAAATGTAGAAACATGGCCAGAAAAAGTTGAATTCGAATATACAGACGCTGAAAAAGATGAAATGGCATTAGTAATCAGTGCAATTCAAACGGTACGTGAAATCAAAGTTGAATATGCAATGAAACCAAGTGAAGACTTAACAATTTCATTACACAACGACAATGGCTATGTAGCATTAAATTCAGAATCTACTGCAATCCTTGCACGTATGGCACACGCCACAGTCAAAGAAGATTTAAATACAGAAGATGTATTATCACGTACAATTGAAAAAGCTGTATTAACAGTTGCGATGGATGCATTAATTGACTTAGAAGAAGAAAAAGGAAAACTTGAAAAAGAAATCGCACGCCTAGAAAACGAAATCAAACGTTGTTCAGGCATGTTGAAAAATCCTGGATTTGTCAATAAAGCACCAGAAGCTAAGGTCAATGCAGAAAAAGAAAAACTAGCTTCTTACACAGAAAAGCTAGAAATGACGAAAACACAATTAGATAACATCCTTAAGAAGTTAGGATAGTATAAATTACGCTCAGGTTTCTGGGCGTTTTTTTTAATCGACAAAACATTTGTTTCTACATCTATTTGACTTTCCTTTCTTTCTTTCGCACAATGAGAAAGAAAGACTCAGACGCTGTTAGAATTTGCATCACCACAGCATGTATAATATCATGCTCTGTGATGGATGTGATATGAAACTGATAACTCATCGTGTGCGGCGACACCTGATATCTGCCATAGCTTTAGAAAAGGGTTGGGTATTACCTGATGCAACATCATCCATTCCTTCCTTAATTTGGCTGTATAGCTCAAAGCGGCTGGTAAGATCTTCGTAGGCTTCAATACTCATAACTGCAAGGTCGCCTTTTCCATTTTTCGTAATAAAAACTGGTTCTGGATAATTATGACAAAATGTAGAAATTTCATTGTAATTGTTCCTTAAATCAGCACTTGATTTGATTTTCGGCATAAAAGCACCTCCTTGTTCATAACAAAATTATAAACATATTTTGTTATGAACTCAATGGAGTTACTAAAAGTGTTGGTACAATTAAATCTTGGTATGTCAATGAGAATGACCTTTCTTTAAGGAAAGAAATTAATACAGATTGACAGACAACTGAATAGCTGAGCTTTGTTGTTGAACGGCACATATAACACAAAGCTAAATTAATGAAAACTTCCAATAAAAATAGTGTCTAAGAAACTGAAAGGTGGTATATCTCATGCTCGAAAAGAAGGAATTAACGTTTGTGGTATTCATTCTCCATGCTCTTGGTCAACATTGGAATATGACAACGACTGAAGTGTACGAAATCTTGAATACGACAGGTATATTAGATGATTACATTATTAAATGCTATGATGTTTTGCATACGTTAGGAAAAGAATATTTGGTTGAAGATATTACAGAGTTTGTTAGAGAAAAGGGAATAGACGTGTAGTTGTAAAATAAACTGTTTAATCAAAATTGTATCTACCACGAAAATTATAATAAACACTAGTTTTTGCTTTAATAACGTTGGTACTCTTGATTCAAACGGTACAATTTGCTATGCAGCACAATTTGGAGGAAACCGTATTAACAGGCATTTTGGCAATTCTCTACTATTTTGTATATATTCGTGTATCTAAGACTACTTTAAGATCGGACTTAGACGATATTGAGTAAGATGTTTCTTTTTATGATTGACTGTCTATTGGATTGAAGTGTAAACTAACATTAGGAACAAAAGCTAAGAAGCTTTTAGCGAGGTATGATGTGCATGTGTGCAGGTTATACCTCGATTTTTGATTATGAGAATCTGGAAATAAAAAAACCAGCCTCTGCGTACAGAAACTGGGCGTGCGCCTCTTGCGTCACCTTCGTCTTAATTAATATACCATATTTTCTTAATTGTGCAACTCACTATATATTCTTCGATTTAATTGTGTTAATAATATTAATGACAATAAAACGTTTGGGCAATTACGAACTAAATGAAAGGGAACCTATTATGTATGATCAAGAGAAAATTAAAAAGATGAAGAATCATGAACTTGCGATGGAAGCATATTACTATTCAATTAATAATGATATGATTGGTGGTATATCTGAAAAAAATGCGATAAAATGCTTTGGACAGATTATCGCGATGTTAGATTCAGATGAAAGACTTAATCTTCCATTCATTACTGTAAATGGAAAATGTTTTGTGGCTACTAAAAAACGCCTGATAAAATGTTCTAAAAACATGTTTGGATACAAATTTAAAGAGTGGAATTGGAGTCAGATCAGGAATGTATTCTACAAAAAAGCATTGACAGCAGGAACTTTAATACTGAATACAGTGGATGGAGAAGTTAAAATCTCAATCAATCGAGACGGCACAGAGTTTGCTGGCGAAATATTGAGAAAATTAAAGAGAGAAGCAAAATAAACAAATTTGGTGATTGCTGAATCTTTATCTTCATTGTCTTCATGTAGTATAATCACTACTAGAAGTTCTTTGAAATCTCTTTTTAAATCAATGGGTCTGCGAGAAGGGATTTCAAGTTCTTTAAAAGATATGTTTTGTGCATATCTTTTTTTATTGACTTAATAGTTAAGTAGGTATATAGTTAAGTAACTTAAATAAATTGGAGGTTCTTATGAAAGTTCAAGATGAAGTACTCGATTTGATGTTTGATCTAACGTATAAAGTCACGAACTATGTTCGAAATAACCGTCATTGTAAAGATGGGCCGCGACTTAAGGATGTGATGTTGTTTAAAACGATTTATAAAGCAGAGAATCATCAGATTACGATGAGTGAATTGGCAAGTATCTTAGGTGTATCTGCTGCAGCTGTTTCGCAGATGATTGCGGGATTTGAAAAGAAGGGTCTGCTTCAAAGGGTGCATTCGAATACAGATCGAAGAACCGTATATATTCAAATTGTCCCTGAAGCGATTGAGATGTTTCAAAATCGAATGGATATGCACGTAAAGAATGTATATGACTACTTGGATTATCTAGGGGAGTCTGATTGTGCGCATTTAAGAGATATTTTAAAAAAGACAGCTCATTATATGGAGGAAAATAAATGACAAAGATATTGAAATATTTAAAGCCATATTGGCTATCCATTGTACTCGCATTTGGTTTGTTGTTTGGACAAGCAACTTGTGAACTTACAATGCCGGATTATATGCAAAATATTGTCAATACAGGTATTCAGAATGCGGGTATTGAAAGTGGTGTGTATCAACAAATCAGTGAGAAGACTTTAAATTCGTTTTTGATGTTTTCAAATGATTCGGAAAAGGATTTGATTACTTCTAGCTATAAATTGGTTAAAAGTGCATCTGCAACAAAGGAACAAAAATCATTGATTCCTGCACTTAAAGAAGAGAATGTTTACTTATTGAAGGACATTAATGAATCAAAGAAGTCAAAGTTAGAATCATGTATGACCTTACTTCAAATGACTATGGTAGAAGTAAGTAAGGATGCGAAATCATCTGGTGTACAAATACCACAACTTCTTATGATGAATGGAATTGATTCTTATAGGGATTCTGCCAAGACTGAAATCTCTAAATTAGGAAGTTCAACTGTATCGAGCATGAGTTCACAATTCTTAAAGAAAGAATATACAGATCTAGGTATGGATATGGAAAAGATGCAACAAGACTATATTATCTTTTCTGGACTTAAGATGTTAGGATATGCTCTAGGCAGTGCTATATGTGCGATTCTAGTAGGATTTTTAGCTAGTCGTATTGCGGCAGGTTTTTCTAAAGATTTGCGTAAAGAAGTCTTTGAAAAAGTAACCCACTTTTCCAATGAGAATCTAAATACGTTTAGTACTTCTTCCTTAATTACACGTACCACAAATGATATTCAACAACTTCAAATGACGATCGTTATGTTTTTAAGAATCGTTATGTACGCACCAATTATTGGTGTTGGAGCTATTTTTCACGTTATTGAATCGGGTGCGAATATGACTTGGATTCTAGCCTTATGTGTCGTTGTGATTTTAAGTGTAGTTCTATTGATCTTTATGATTGTGATGCCTAAATTTAAGATCATGCAGAAAATGATCGATAAAATGAATAGTGTGGTTCGTGAATTATTGGATGGAATGTTAGTCATTCGTGCCTTTAATAATGAAAAGCTTGAAGAATCTAAGTTTGATAAAGCCAATACGGACATCACTTCCATTTCATTATTCACAACACGAGCTATGGCCATTATGATGCCAATTATGATGTTTTTAATGAATGGTACAACCCTAATGATTTTATGGTTTGGATCGAAACAAGTCGATTCAGGAATGATTCAAGTCGGTAGTATCATGGCCTTTATGCAGTATGCGATACAAGTCATCATGGCCTTCTTAATGATTACAATGGTCACAATCATGCTTCCTAGAGCGAATGTCAGTGCTTTGCGTATTCATGAAGTATTAAGTAGTGAAATTACCGTAAAAGATAAATCCAATCCTTTGGATTTTTCATCTTCAATGCATGGAGTCGTATCCTTTAAAAACGTTTCGTTTAAATATCCTGGTGCCGATGAATATGTATTGAATGATATTAGCTTTGAAACAAAACCAGGCCAAACCACAGCCTTTATTGGAAGTACAGGATCTGGTAAATCAACACTAATTAACTTAGTACCAAGATTTTATGATGTAACAAGTGGTTCGATCTTGGTGGATGGCGTTGACATTCGTGATGTGAAACAAGCGGATCTAAGAAGTCGTATTGGCTATGTTCCACAAAAGGGAATGTTACTATCGGGAGACATTGAATCCAACTTATTATATTCAAAGAAAGATGCGAGTGAGAATGATATTCAAAGCGCTTTAGATATTTCTCAATCATTAGAATTCGTATCTAAAAAACCAGAAGGAATACATTCAGAAATTAACCAGGGTGGTACCAATGTTTCGGGTGGCCAAAGACAAAGACTTTCAATTGCACGTGCCATTGTGCGTAAACCTGAAATCTATATTTTCGATGATAGCTTTAGTGCTCTAGACTTTAAAACGGATGCCAAACTTAGAGAGGCTTTAGCCACATCTTGTAAAGAAACAAAGAGTACCGTATTACTTGTTGCTCAACGTATTTCAAGTATTTTACATGCCGATCAAATCATTGTATTGGATGAAGGAAAGATGGTTGGCAAAGGTACACATTCGGAGTTGATGAAATCTTGTGAAGTTTATCAACAGATCGCATCGAGCCAACTGACAAAGGAGGAACTTGCCAATGTCTAATCAAAAACAAAATAACCGTCCTAGAGGTCCTATGGGCCATGGTATGCGTGGCGGTGGTGAAAAGGCAAAAGACTTCAAGGGAACGATGAAGAAGCTTTTAAACTACATTAAACCCTTTAAATTCTCATTTTTAGTGGGTATTCTTTGTGCGGTTGTCTCCGTTTGTATCATGGTGATTGGACCTAAGATTCAAGGAAATATTATTACCGAAATTGCCCAAGGCTTTATGAATAAAGTACAAGGTAAGGGTGGCATTGATTTTGATGCGATCCAAAAAACATGTGCCTTATTATTAGCTATTTATGCCTTGAGTACAGCCTTCTCTTATCTTCAAGGTTGGTTGATGAGTGGTGTCTCAAATAAGATGGGATACAAGCTTCGTCAGGAAATGAATCAAAAAATCGATCGACTACCATTGTCTTATTTTGATAAAAATAGTCATGGAGATATTCTTTCAAGATTTACCAACGATGTAGATACATTAGTACAATCTTTGAATCAATCTTTATCGACTATGGTATCTAGCTTTGTACAAATCATTGGCTTTTTAGTGATGATGATCAGTATTTCATGGAAGATGACACTGATGGCTTTGATTGTCATTCCATTAAGTTTGATCTTGGTCATGGTCGTTGTCAAAAAGAGTCAACGTTATTTCAAGGCTCAACAAAAATCTTTGGGTTTAGTCAATGGACATATTGAAGAGATGTATGCAGCCCATACGATTGTGAAGGCTTTTAATGGTGAAGAAGATTCTTTACGTACTTTTAAAGAATATAATGATCAATTGTATACGAGTGCTTGGAAGTCACAATTCTTATCAGGACTTATGATGCCTTTGACAAACTTAATTGGGAATCTAGGCTATGTGGGAGTATGTATTTTAGGTGGATACTTAACGATTCATGGTGAAATTGTGGTGGGTGATATTCAATCTTTCATCACATATACACGTAACTTTACACAACCGATTTCGCAAATCTCACAATCGATGAATATGCTTCAAAGTACGGCAGCTGCAGCTGAACGTGTATTTGAATTCTTGGCAGCCGATGAAGAGGTTAGTGATGTAAAAGATCCAGTTGTATTAAAGGACGTAAAAGGCCAAGTGACTTTTGAAAATGTATGTTTCGGTTATGATCCAAATAAAATTGTCATCAATGATTTTTCAATGTATATTAAGCCAGGCCAAACTACAGCTATTGTAGGTCCTACAGGTGCTGGTAAAACTACGATTGTCAAACTATTGATGCGATTCTATGAATTGAATTCAGGTTCTATTTATATTGATGGCCATAATATTACGGAATATACAAGAAGTAGCTTACGCAATATGGTCGGTATGGTATTACAGGATGCTTGGCTATTTGAGGGTAGTATTCTAGAAAATCTACGTTTTGGAAAACCTAGTGCGAGTGATGAACAAGTAATCAAGGCAGCTAAGGCAGCTCATGTGGATCACTTTATTCATACATTAGATCATGGCTATGATACAGTATTAAATGAATCTTCAAGTAATATTAGTCAGGGGCAAAGACAATTACTAACAATTGCACGTGCTTTCTTGGCAGATCCTAAGATCTTGATTTTGGATGAGGCAACAAGTAGTGTAGATACACGTACAGAAGTCTTGATTCAAAAAGGT
This sequence comes from uncultured Holdemanella sp., assembly GCF_934754935.1. Taxonomy (GTDB): domain Bacteria; phylum Bacillota_I; class Bacilli_A; order Erysipelotrichales; family Erysipelotrichaceae; genus Holdemanella. The sequence goes on from NZ_CAKVJB010000007.1 coordinate 70,223, forward strand.
ATGGATGAATTGATGAAGGGACGTACTAGTTTTGTGATTGCGCATAGACTTTCTACCATTCGTGATGCAGATAATATTATTGTGATGGATCATGGTGACATTGTAGAAGTGGGAAGTCATGATGAATTGATGAAACGTAATGGTTTCTATACGAAGTTATATAATGCTCA